>JAMBLH010000317.1 GCA_023336875.1 Actinomycetes bacterium | reverse complement strand
GATTTTCCCCTTTTGATGAGCACCCTCTACGACAACGCTGTCTGGCAATATCCGAATCAGGAAATCGTTTCGGTGGAGGCCGACCGGTCGATCCACAGAACCACCTATGCCGAGACGGATGTCCGTGTCAGGAAACTCGCAGCGGCCCTCGGCGAGAAGCTCGGTACTGATATCGGAGACGCAATCGGTACGTTTGCGTGGAACAACCACAGACATCACGAGCTTTATTGGGCCACTGCCAATACGGGACGGATCTGTCACACGCTCAACATCCGTCTCTTCCCAAGCCAACTCGAATACATCGTCAACCATGCCGAGGACAAGGTCATTTTCATCGACCCAGACCTTGCACCACTGATCGCGCCACTTGTACCGAACTTTGAGACAGTCGAGCACATTGTCATCATGGGAACGACCGCCGAAGGCTCGGGTATCGAGCGAGCGATCGCGTACGAAGATTTGATAGCAGACGTCGAACCGCTGGCCGAGTGGCCGCTCCTCGACGAGCGCAGTCCAATGATGTACTGCTACACATCAGGCACCACGGGCCACCCGAAGGGTGTTGCCTACACGCAGCGTTCCACCTACCTGCACACGATCTCGAATCTCGTCGCCTACCCGCTGGGCACCGAGGACAATGTTCTTCCTGTTGTACCGATGTTCCACGCGGCTGCGTGGGGCTATCCCTTCAGTGCGGTCACTGTGGGCGCCAAGTTGACGTATCCGGGCCCTGATCTGTCGGGCGGGGGTCTTGTGAATCTGTTCGTGAACGAGGGAGTCACGCTCTCCGCTGGAGTGCCGACCGTGTGGCTGGGCATCCAACAGTATCTCGACGCGAACCCCGAGACCGATCTCTCCCACATGAAATCCCTGTTCTGTGGAGGTTCTGCTGTTCCACGCGCGATGATCGACTGGTTCGAGAAGAACGCCAATCTGCGCATCATCCAGGGGTGGGGCATGACGGAGACCAACCCGATTGCGTCGGTTGCAACCACGAAGCCGTGGATGGCGGATTGGCCGTGGGAGGACCAACTCGACATCCTCGAAACGGCGGGCCGGCCAATACCAGGGCTTCAGGTGAAGATCGTAGATGAAGACTTCGTGGAACTCCCTCACGATGGCGAGGCGTTTGGGGAGTTGCTCATCCGCGGCCCATGGATTGCAGCCGAGTATTTCAACGACGAGCGCTCCGCTGAGACCTTCGTCGACGGTTGGTTGCGGACAGGCGATGTCTGCAAAATCACACCGGAGGGCTACATCAGGATCACGGACAGGGCCAAGGACGTGATCAAATCGGGTGGCGAATGGATCTCGTCTCTGGACGTCGAGAACCAGATCATGGCGCATCCCGATGTTGCAGAGGCAACGGTTGTGGGCCTGGCTCACGCGAAATGGCAGGAGCGACCCGTTGCATTCGTTGTCAGGAGAGAGGGATCCGACGTCTCTGCTCAGTCGATCAAGGACTTCATTGCCCCCCGGATTGCTGCCTGGTGGATGCCTGACGAAGTCGTGTTCATCGACGAGATACCGAAGACGGGCACAGGCAAGTTCGACAAGAAGGTCGTCCGCGCAGAGTACGAGAGTCTTCTTCTTCCTGATAGCTGATGCCTGATAGCTGTCCAATGACGAAGAGCGCCGGGTTACGGCGCTCCTCAGTGGATAGGGATTGGCGATCCTTACCCGAGAACTGACTCCATTTCCTCTTCCGTCACAAGGACGGCCCTTGCCTTCGAGCCCTCCGATGGGCCGACTATGCCCTTCACCTCGAGTATGTCCATGACACGACCGGCTCTTGCAAATCCGATGCGGAGCTTTCGCTGAAGCATCGAAGTGGATCCGAGCTGCGACCGGACGATGAGTTCGATCGCCTGACGCATGATCTCAGGATCCTCACCGTCGAACTCCTCGACATCGGCGGCTGACTTCTCAGCCTGCTGGAACACCTCTTTGTCCTTGTACTGGGCGTCGCGCTGTTGGCGTACCCAATCCACTGTTGCATGAATCTCAGCCTCAGACACGAAAGAACCCTGTATCCGCTCTGGTTTTGGATCGCGGGCAGTCACCACGAGCATGTCACCGAGCCCAACCAGCTTGTCCGCGCCGGCCTGGTCGATAATCACCCGACTGTCCGTTTGGGATGCCACGGAGAATGCGAGCCTTGAAGGGATATTCGCCTTGATGACGCCAGTAATAACGTTCACAGATGGACGTTGTGTTGCAAGGACGAGGTGGATACCAACGGCTCGAGCCATTTGGGCGATGCGCACGATGGAGTCCTCCACGATCCGACCGGCAACCATCATGAGATCATTGAGTTCGTCCACGACAATCACGATGTAGGGGAACCTGTCGAACATCTCTTCGTCGAGTCCACCCGCATCGAATGTCTCCCTGTAGGAGTCGATGTCGCGGACACCTGCATCTGCCAGGAGGTCGTACCGGCGATCCATCTCCGCAACAGCCCACTGCAGGGCATCTGCCGCCTTCTTCGGGTTCGTTATCACCCTCGTGAGAAGATGCGGCGCATCGTTGTATTGGCCGAGCTCGACACGCTTTGGATCTACGAGAATGAGTCGGACCTCGTCCGGTGTCGCGCGCATGAGAATTGATGTGAGCAGGGAATTGACGCACGACGATTTTCCTGCACCTGTAGCTCCTGCGATCAGCATGTGTGGGAGTTCCGTGAGCCGAAGCATCTGAGGAGAACCAGAGACGTCGAGGCCAAGGGACACGAGCATTGGGTCGTGGTCCGACGCGGCGAGGTCAGACGAGAGAATGTCGCCGAGAGTGACGAGGTGCCGCTTGCGGTTGGGTACCTCCACACCGACTGCGGACTTTCCAGGAATCGGCGCGAGTATCCGCACATCCGCGGCCGCGAGTGCGTAGGCGATGTCATGGGTCAGGTTGGTGACCTTGTTCACCTTGACGCCAGGCGCGAGTTCGATCTCGTATCTGGTGACAGTTGGTCCAGGAACGATTCGGACGAGTTTCGCGTCAACGCCGTGCTGTCTCAGAGCTTCTTCGAGAGCTTCGCCAGTGGCGGTGAGACCTCGGCCGTCATGGTCCTGATGGTTCGAGAGAGCGAGAATGTCAAGAGGTGGGAGCTCGTAGCCCTCAGTCGCCACAGGTTCAGGCATCTTCGGCTTGACTGGTTCAGGCACCGGATCGACGCTGTCTACAGTTCTTTTCTTTGTCTTCTTCGGAGCCGATTCTGACT
>JAMBLH010000316.1 GCA_023336875.1 Actinomycetes bacterium | reverse complement strand
ATGGTCAGGTAGCTCAGCTGGTAGAGCACCGGTCTGAAAAACCGGGGGTCGGCGGTTCGATCCCGCCCCTGACCACCAGCCGTTTCGGCGTGGTTAACGTGAATATCGTCGCGCACGCCACGCCAAAACCGTCAGATCAGAGCCGCGGCGAGGGTCGACAGCACGTGAGCGGGGTCATCCTGAAGTTGGCGCCAGGTGAACCGGAAGACCTTCCAACCAAGCGCCTGCAGTTCGTTCTGCTTACGCCGGTCACGTTGAAATGTCACCGCGTCCATATGCCAGCGCTCACTGTCGAGTTCGATGGCAATCAGGCGACTCGGATATCCGAAGTCGACGCGACACACCTTACGTCCCAGCCTGTCGAACACCTCGAACTGTTCGACGGGCATCACAAGATTGGACTTTGACACGAGGCGGCGGAAGAGGTCTTCAAGCGGACTCTCGGTCAGCGTGGTCCATCCCACGCGTTCTTCAACAAGCGGCCTGATCGTACCGATTCCGTTGCGACCAGAACGAGCGACGCGAGTGATAAAACGTTCAACGCCTGCGAGATCGAACATGTGCAGCCGAAGCGCCGTGTCAAGGCAACGCTCGACGTACCGGGACGATGCACTCGCCCCCAGGTCGACGATGGTACGCACGGGCGTAGTGGTAGGAATACCACCGATCATCACGACGTCTCGTTCTTCAAGATCCACAGACTCATGAATCTGTGGGTGTCTACGTACGATTCGCTCATGGCGAATTGTCACGATCTCTGCGTGTCTCGGCTCAATCGACGACATGTCCCACATGTACGCGGCAGTCTTGTGTGACGCCGCAGCAAGACCAGGGACCGACATGACGAGACCAACGACATCGCGCCGCCACGAGGCCGGCGAGCCTCCAATGGCATACACGCCGCGATGTAGACGACTGTAGACCCCGCGTCCAGCCCGCCTTCGGATCGTCGAGGGATCAAGACCGAGCTCGGCCGCCTGCCCCGCCGAGAACACACCATGTTGTTGCGCAGCGAGCGCCGCGAGCAGGAATTCTCGTTCTGACACCCCCAAGCGTTACAGATCATCGAACCAAATACGACCCCCCTGGCTTTTGGCGTGGCTCGCGGGAGCATGTTCCCGCGAGCCACGCCAAAACATTTGGAGGGAACCGGGCGGCCGATACGCTGCTGGTATGACGGAACGCCTCTTCACTCGGCCGTTTCTGCTGGTGTCGGTAGCGAACTTCACAAGCGGGATGTCCTATGCCCTGTTCCTTCATCTCTCCGGCTATCTCGCTGAACTCGGCGCCACCGACACACAGATCGGATTGATCTACGCCGCCACGGCGGTCGCCTCGATCGCGATGCGTCCCCTCATCGGAACAGTTATGGATCGACACGGGCGAAGACCGGTGATCATCGTGGGCGGCGTCCTGAATATCGTGTTCGTCCTGCTCTATCTGAGCGTTTCGACGCTCGGACCGTGGGTATACGTGGTGAGGATCGGGCACGGTGTTGCCGAGGCAATGCTCTTCAGCGCCCTGTTCACCTATGCAGCTGACATCATCCCTGCCAGTCGCAGAAGCCAGGGCATTGCGCTCTTCGGAGTAACAGGACTCCTTCCGATCGGTGTTGCAGGGATCGTTGGCGACTACGTACTGTCGGTCGCTGGCTTCACCGAGTTGTTCCTCACCGCGGGTGGATTCGCCATCCTCACGCTGCTGTTCTCCATCCCCTTACCTGAGCGGCGACCCGAACTGACCCCGGGCGAGATACCGCGTGGCTTCTGGCGTATCGTCACCGAACGCAACCTGCTTCCGATCTGGTGGATGATCGGGTCGTTCTCGACTGTGCTCACCGCTTACTTCGTCTTCATCAGACGCTACGTCGACGACACAGGTTTCGGAAGCGTGGGCCTCTTCTTCTCGATGTACGTGGCAGTGGCCATTGCCGAGCGGGTCTTTCTCGGTTGGCTGCCTGACCGCATGGGAAGAAAGCGTGTGCTCTACCCGTCCATCGTGGTCCTCATCGCCGGGTTCTTTGTGCTTGCGGGTGCTAGTTCATGGGTTGGTGTTGCGATTGCGGGGGCGCTTTGTGGAGCAGGCCACGGATTCATCTTTCCGATCCTCACAACGCTTCTCGTCGACCGTGCCCCAGATTCTGATCGTGGGTCTGCAATGTCATTCTTCACCGCCATGCTCGATGTCGGGACACTGATCGGGGGTCCAATCCTTGGGATGATCATCGACACAGCAGGGTGGGGGCCCATGTATGTAACGGCAGGTGTAGCCCTTGGCGTCGCGACGGTCATCTTCGCCAGGTGGGACAACCGCGTCATGAGCGAGGACGCCGCAGGCACCTTCGCTCACCAGTAGGCTTGCTGTGACCATGGATTCGTTGCACGAAGATGAGAGCTACCTAGATTCGAGTGTTCCCGGCTTTGTTGAGGACGGGGATCGCTTCGACATACCCGTGCGCAGGAGAATGTGGCGCAGGGGCATCCGAAGCGTCGCCGCTGTTGTGCTTGCGTCGATGCTGTTCGCCGCGGGAACACCCCTCAGTTGGGTCACCATCGTCACCGCCATTCTTATGGCGCTCATCTGGATCAACATCGGCTCACGTGACCACGACGATACGATCTAGCGGATCTACTCGTCGGTGTGTTCGGCCGCGGGTTCAACGAAACGGCTTCTAAATACCAGGGGCACGGACACGACAACGAGAAACGCTACGAGGGCAAAACCGTTGATCGCCCATGCGTATTGTGGCGTCGCCCAGTCGATGAGTCCTACAACCACCAGGAACTCGGTGAGCACGATCGACGTCACTACCGCAATGGCTATTGCAGCCAGAACCCACGCAGCCATCAACCCGATGAGTCTCCACGCGGACATGGTCTAGTTGGAGAACGTAAACGACTGGGCCATGAACCATCGCGAGGCTACCACCTCGTACTCGCGTTGCGACACCTCACCATCACCGCGCTCGAGGGCTCGGAGGCTGTTCCTAACGTTCTCTGCCGACTCGTCGAGAACGATGTCGGCATCCGAGAAGACCTGTGCCACATCGCCGTAGTCGAGTTCAACCATCGAGTCAGCTGAGTACTCCATGAGCCAGCGCTCGACATCGTTGACGCGCTCAACGACCTGCTCAGGAAATCCTGCTGCTGAAAGCACAGACGCAGCCCAGTGCACACGATCGATCGCCTCGCCGAT
>JAMBLH010000315.1 GCA_023336875.1 Actinomycetes bacterium | reverse complement strand
CATATCGGCACCTATGGTCGCATCGCTCAACGAGTTTCAGGGGCGCATAGGTCAGGATATGTGCGCCTGTTCGCCATCTCACAGGCGCCAGAAACTGGTCTTGGAGCCTGCCTTGATCGGTTCAGCGGACTCCTGGCGTCATACACGTCTCAGCGTGTAGACGCGGGACTCGAGCTTGCCGAGTATCTGGTTGATGCTCCACAGAGCGTTGCCATATACGACGCGGTAGGCGACCTCACCGATCTCCTCTAGCAACGCCTCTTTGTTGCGTCGAAGCCGAGAGACCTGCAGCAGGTAGTTCGGTGCAGTGCCCGCCTCCTGGGATGCCTCGTACCACTCGGACCCCAGCACGTCGACGTTCTCGATCCTGAAGCCCGCTTCCTCGACCGCCCCTTCGAAACCACCAACGGAGAATCGCTCAGGCACGGCTGCCGTGTGCCCGAAGACCTGGCCTGCTTCGATTGGCTCCAGCAGATCTGTCGCGAACACCTGGTGAAACAGCATGAGTCCGTTCGGGGCGAGTACACGGACACACTCAGCCAGAGCACGGTTGGCGTCGGCAACATGGGCAAACATGTCACGAGAGAAAACGAAATCGAAGGCGCCGTCATCGGCGGGGATCTCCTCAATGAAGCCGTGTACGGCCTCGACGAGATGGCCACATTCATGCTCAGAGATGGCGGCCTTGCCGTCGGCAATGTTCGCTTCCGCGGGATCGACCGATAGCACCCTGCACCCGAACCGATCGGCCAGCTCCAAACCATGTTGGGCGTCTCGACCGCCGATGTCGAGAACGACGTCGCTGGGTCCGGGACCGAGTGCGCCGAACATGTCGATGATGGATGAGCTCGGGCGTGGATCAAGGCTGCGATCAACCGCGGCGATGGCAGCGTCCCAATCCCAATCGCCGTACATCTCGTCAACCGTGACTGGGTTGGACCATTGATCGTTCATCATCTCCCACATGCTAGGAGTCCTGCGATAGGTCGCTCCCTTCGTCAGCACACTCTGTTTCGCCCTGGTCGAGGAACGCCCATCGAGAGCGAGAAGTGGGTCGGAGTCCCAACGGTGAGAGTCAAACACCGCCCACAACCGGCTTCATTCTGCACGCTGTGAAGAGACCGCTCACGGGGTGCATAGGTGCCTGATATGTTCGGTCACATCCCTGTTGCCCCCCCCTTCCTCATAGGCACAATCGGGGGTAGGCCAGCGAGAACGAGCAGTGAAACACCAGCGCCGACAGTGGGAATCCGGCGAGAAGCCCGTAGTCCGTTGCCCGCCTTGCGGCCTGCGACGACCTCTCATGGGTTCTCGCCTCAGCTCGCAGCGTCACGCCTTGCCTCGCCGCTCCATTTCCCACAACTGATGTAGAGCGACGGTTGGTTGGGTCTCGTGCAAGAAGACGCGACCCAGCTCAATTGGATGCTTGGGTGGTTCACCGGTCTTCTCGTACCGGCGAGCAGCTTTCCTCGCTCGACGCAACTCCAGTCGCGATCTCCGACGGTTCGCCATGATCCGATCACTTCCCGACCTCGGCTACCGCCAAGCGTACCGATCCCGGAAGACGAGTCCAGAGGGATCTCCTCGGGAGCACACGTTCGGCATTCTGCACGGTGTGGTGACACCGCTCGCAGGGTGCATAGGTGCCGATATG
>JAMBLH010000314.1 GCA_023336875.1 Actinomycetes bacterium | reverse complement strand
TGTCGGTGTCCAGATGAGGGTCTCGGGATGGAACTGGGACCAGGCGAACCAGAATGACTGATGGGCGGCAATCGGTGTTCCGTCGCTCAGCGACGCGACGAAGCCGCCTCCACTCGCCGTCACGCTGACGCCTTCGATGTCGATCGACTCGGTTGTGGAGAGAGCGTCCCGTAGTTGCTCGACGGGGAGCGCGATCGGCACACCGTCGGAAGTGATCACGCCAACGACCTGTGCCTGGACAGGAAGCCGGGGATCCACGTCACCGACGGGGAAGATCGGTCCGTCGTCATCCCTACCCCTGAGTGGGTCCAACGAGTAGGTTCTACCGAGTCCTCCGTCCTGGGCGAGGATCGTCGTGTCGGGGTGTGCGTCCTTCCAGCCGCCCCACGTACTCGTCACGACTGTGGTTTGCTCCAGGACGATGCCAGCGTCGTGGAGCGGTCCCGAGATGGCAGCACCTGTGAACGTGTTGAAGATGCTGAATGTGTTGAGGTCGAACATCACCTTGTTCGATCGGGTCAGCAGGCCTGATGTCCGGAGCACAGGGACGTCGAACTCATCGGGAACGGAATCCGTGAAGTATGCCTGAGCGGATCCGCAGAGTGTGCAGTAGGGGATACCTACACGGCGACCACCGATCGTGTCATTGATCATCTCATGCACTTCCATTTGATGCTTCGGATAAGCCCTCGCCTCTCCGTTGACCACGACACCGAAGACCAGGCGGTCATCCGGGTACCAGGACCCACCGTCCGCTGATGTGGTCGCCGGGTCGTCGAGAGCTGGGATACACCCTCTCGTACACGGTTGGAGGTCTCCCAGTTGACGATCGTCGATGAGGACGCCTCCCCACGACGTATGTCGCCAGTCGATCGATGCGTTTGCATCATCGAAGAACGGCTTCCAGCTCGGTTCGATGATGGTGAAGAGACGACCCTTGAACTCGCGATACTCGGGGTGTGCAACGAGGTCCCAGGCAATGAGGTGGTCAGTCATTGATTGCCACTCGCTTCGCTCTGCGACGGGATCGTCTGACAGATCAGTCGCGGTGAGGGTTGACCACGCTGTGACAAGCGCCTGGCGTGTCTCTGGAGATCGAATGAGCCCCATCAAGTCGGCGAGGAGCCATGCGAGCCGAACATCCCCGCTGTCCCCGATAGCAAGGATTGATCCGTTGTCCACGGACGTGGTGAGGCTCCCCCACAGATCGTTGAGCGTCATCAGAACCTGGGGATCGACCGCACCCGTGGTGTTGACCTGCGGCTCCTTTGGGAAGATGTATCCGAGCTGGTTGCGGAGTTCTCCATCGCTCGGCGGTGTGGCAACCGTTGTCGTGGTCTTCTCGATCAACAACGAGGTCGTCGTCGATGTCTCAGTACTTGTACCTGAGCACGCAGAGGCCACGAGTGCAAGCACCAACGTCGGTACTACCAGAATTGCCTTCCGCATCCACACAGCATATGTGCAGATGAAATAAATGGAGGTTGCCCGTGCCCCCCGGTTCCACTTCCGTCGATTGTGGCAGTAGGACTTTCCACACCTATAATCCTCGTCAGTTCCCTTCGCCCCATTGGCGATGGGTTGCTGGGTCGGACGCACGTCTGGCATCGTGTCGCGTTAGCGGTACTTGTATACGGCGGCGTAGCTCAGTTGGTAAGAGCGCTCGACTCATAATCGAGAGGTCGGCAGTTCAAGTCTGCCCGCCGCTACGCAAACGTTGAAAAAGTCTCAGATTCGGTTCGGGAGGACTTGACATGGCGAAAGAGAAGTTTGAGCGGTCGAAGCCGCATATGAATATTGGGACGATGGGTCATATTGATCATGGGAAGACGAC
>JAMBLH010000313.1 GCA_023336875.1 Actinomycetes bacterium | reverse complement strand
CTATGTGATCAGCCCGAGGCGCATCGCAACGGCGACCGCTTCGGAGCGGCGCTGCACTCCGAGTGAGCCGTAGATCGTTCGAAGTTTTGCCTTCACTGTTGGCTCGCTGATGGATAGGGCATCAGCGATTCCAGAGTTATCCACACCCTCGGCGAGGAGCTGGAGAATCTTCAGTTGTTCCACGGTCATTTCGCCGACGGGGCCGCGAGCGTCGGTTCCGACCATGCGAGCGACCAGGGGACCACTCGCCTCTGCCTGGAAGTACGACTTCCCATCGGCGACCATCTCGATCGCCGTCACAAGTTCGTCGTGACCGACGCTTTTGAGCAGGTAGCCCGATGCTCCGAGTTCGATCGCTCGACTCACATATACCGGATCTCCGTACATGCTCAACATGACAACAGCGACTTCCAGTCCGAGCTCCTTGATACTCTCAAGAACGTTGAGTCCTGTCATCGTCGGCATGCGTACATCGAGGAGAACCACGTCGATGTCTTTTGTCTCGAGAAGTTCGATGAGTTCGGGTCCATCGGACGCTTGTGCAACGATCTCGACGCTGTCACTGCCAGCAAGAAGCAGGTCGAGTCCCTCTCTGATTATTCGGTGATCGTCTGCGATAGCGACCCTGATCATCGTGGCTCCGGATGATCGACGGGTACCCATGCTCGAAAGCGGGTGCCTCCACCCTTGGCATCAACGATGTCGATCCCGCCACCGATCGACTCGAGTCTGTCCTTGGTTGTCGTCAAGCCGAGTCCTGGCTGTCCAGCGGAGCCTGAGCCGTTATCGATTACCTCGACCATCGTTGTATCTCGTCCCTCGATGAGCCGGACAGTGACACAGCTGGCGTGTGCATGTTTGTCGACGTTCAACAGTGCCTCCCTGGCGGCACGGTACAGTGTTGCGCGGTGGGGAAGTGGGAGCTCTGTGTCGACATCCGATTCGAAGTCGATCTCGAGGTTCGTCCTGGCCTCGCTCACCTCAATCAGTTCGGCAAGAGCCAATTCCAGATCGATCTCCACACCTGGTTCCTCGCGCAGAGTCGTGAGCTCGGATCGCAACGTTGCATCCACTTCCCTGACGAGCCCATCGAGATGCTCGAGCTCCCGACCCACCTCAGAATCCTCCTCCACCATCCCGCGGCTCGCCTGGAGTCCAAACAGAATCCGGTACAGCGGCTGCCCGATATCGTCATGGAGCGCGCCGACAATCCTGGTCCTCTCATCTTCACGGATTTCAATTAGTTGCCCTATCAATCGCTCTGACCGCGCCTGGCGTCTGCGCTCGGCTCGGGCGTTCGCCACACCAGCAGCGGTGAGTGCTCCAAGAAGCATCGCGGCCCCGACCCCGAGAGCGGTCCACACAGCAACGCGGATGTCCTCGACGGTTTCTACGAGCTTGTCGGCAACCTCGTAGACCTCGAACACCGCTTCGACGCCTTGTGTACCGCTGTCCATCGGCACGTAGTACTCGCGGAGATCTCCAAGGTCCCGCTCATACTGGTTTTCAGGCCTCGCGAGATCGGGCTCCTCAGAGATCAACTCTCCGCTGAATGCCGCAAGAAGGTCCTCAGTCATTGGGTAGGTGGCTCCGATGAGCCGCTCCTCATCCGAGAACAAGATGGTCCCTGAATCGTCCCACACCTTGACACGCACGATTTCACGGCCGAGCAAGGTGTGTTCGACGTCGACCTGAAGCTGAGCGAAGTTTGCTTCTGTCAGATTTCCGTCAGATCCGATGGAGCGAGCAATCTGATCGACAGTGTCCTGGATCGAGGCCGCCTCGGCCTCGAGGAGGTGTCTCTCCACGAGTCCCGGAATGATCAGCGCCAGAACTGCGGCGACTGCAACTGCCGCGACGGCGGCTACGGCTGTCGTGGCGGCAACCGGACCGAGATCGAATCTGTTGTGTGTGCCAACGTCGAGGGGTTTCCGCCGACTCCACTCGTTCTTGTATTCTGGCTCCATGGTGTGAGCTTCGCACGAACCGATCGGTTCTACCATCCAATGCCTACCCAAGCCACCGGACCAACCAGCCCAGGACCCATCACCTGGGAGTTCCACCGCCAGTGCCAACTATCCATGACTCCGTTGTGCGGGCCAGTCGAGTTTGCTCCCGTAGCAGTCCGATGACAAGTCCGTCTGCGACAGCGGTCCACGAGGCGTCGATGACGTTGGTGTGCACGCCGACGGAGCCCCAGGTCGATTCGACATCTGAGTGCTCTGTGAGGACACGGACCCTGGCATTCGTGCCATCCGAGCTGTCGAGGTCACGCACGCGGTAGTCGGTTAGCTTGATCCGATCCACCTGCGGAAACGCGCCGCGTAGGGCGGAACGGAGCGCGCCGTCCATGGCAGCCACGGGCCCGTCGCCTTCTCGCGTTGACACGATCCGCTCGCCTCCGACAACTACCTTCACGGTGGCTTCGGCTATCACCTCGCCGCCACGATTCTCGACGAACACGCGGTAGGACTCCAGATCGAAGAATTCCTGTTCCCATCCCGTGACTTCGCGGGCCAGCAGCTCGAACGACCCTCCTGCTGCTTCGTATAGGAACCCTGCGTGTTCCCGTGTCTTGATCTCGTCGACAACCGCCTGTGCTTGTTCAGGAGTAAGGCTGAACCCCGCGGCCTCTGCCCTGGCCAGCACGGTGGATCGTCCTGCAAGTTCCGAGACGACCACCCGAGTGGCGTTGCCGACCTCGGCGGGGCTCAGGTGTTCGTAGGCGTCGGGTCGTCTCGCAAGTGCCGATGTGTGGAGGCCGGCCTTGTGTGTGAACGCAGATGCCCCGACATAGGGGAGGTGTGGATCAAGGGTGAGGTTCACCACCTCTGCGATGTGATGCGATACCGACGTCAGACGTCCGATACGATCCGCAGGAATCGTCTCAATTCCCATCTTGAGTGAGAGGTTCGGGATCACTGAACAGAGATCTGCGTTCCCTGTGCGCTCCCCATAGCCGTTGATGCACCCCTGGACCTGGTACACGCCCGTTTGGACGGCGGTGAGCGAGTTACCAACTGCCATGCCTGAATCGTTGTGGAAGTGGCACCCAAATGTGGCGTCCGGGATGGCTTCGGTGACCTCTCCCACGATGCGTTCGACCTCATGGCTCAGGAATCCCCCATTGGTGTCACACAGCACCAACCTCGCGGCGCCGGCATCGTGTGCTGCCTGAATCGCCGCAACAGCGAACTCGGGGTTCGTCCGGTACCCGTCGAAGAAATGCTCGGCATCGAAGAAGACCTCGCGGTCCAGGCTCCTGAAGTACGCAACTGTGTCTCCGATCATCGCGACCGCTTCATCGAGCGACGTGCGCAGGGCATGTTCGACGTGGTAGTCCCATGTCTTGCCAACGAGACAGACCGTGGTGGTCTCTGCGGCGACGAGTTTCTGAACCTGCGGGTCATCCTGTGGGTTCGTACCAGCCTTGCGGGTCGCACCAAACGCGACGAGTGTCGCAGTTGCCAGGTCGAGTTCGGTGCGGGCCCTCTCGAAGAACTCGTCCTCCTTCGGATTGGCCCCAGGCCATCCGCCCTCGACGTAGGACACCCCGAGGTCATCGAGCAATGCGCAGATCTTGAGCTTGTCGCGTACCGTGAGAGAGATACCCTCCTGCTGGGTACCGTCGCGCAGAGTGGTGTCGTAGATCTCGACCGATCGGTTCATGATTGTCCCCTTCAACGAGAGAACCCTCCGACTTGCGGAGGGTTCGACAGCGCACACGTGTGTGACGTGTGCGCTAGATGATAATAATCGTGGTGAACGTGCTCTTCATTGGCGGCGAGTATGCCCCATATCCCCCCCCAGGTCAAGACGACACCGTAACCCAGGGTTCCACTGCCACGTTTTCGAGTTCGCTGGCCCACAGAACGGGCGAGATCGGGGACGCAGGTAAGCTCGCTGGATGCAACAGAAGATCTTCTCTGGCGTTCAGCCGACAGGCAATATCCATCTTGGCAACTACCTCGGCGCCCTCAGGAACTGGGTGAAACTTCAGGACGAGTATGACACGATCTACTGCATCGTTGATCTGCATGCAATGACCGTTGAGTACGACCCGGACGAACTGGAGAGGAACCGTGTCGACACGGCAAAGGTGCTGCTGGCACTCGGTGTCGACCCGGATCGGTCGCTCCTCTATACCCAGAGCCAGGTACCCGGGCATGCAGAACTCGCATGGATACTCGGAACGATGATGCCCATGGGTGTGCTGAATCGGATGACGCAGTTCAAGGAGAAGACGGCTGGAGGCACAGCCTCCAATCTCGGCCTCTACTCCTATCCGGTGCTCATGGCGGCAGACATACTTCTCCATCACGCGAACCTGGTGCCCGTCGGTGATGACCAGCGTCAGCATATCGAGGTGACGCGTGACCTTGCCGAACGGTTCAACAACAAGTTCGGGGACACCTTTCCCATTCCCGAGGGATACATACCGGAGACTTCAGCACGTGTGATGTCCTTCACGGATCCGACGACAAAGATGTCGAAGTCCGACCCTCAGGTGAAGAGCCGTATCTCCGTTCTTGATGATCCTGATGTGATCAGGAAACGCATCCGGTCGGCAGTGACCGACAGCGACCCGGAGGTGCGTTACGACGTCGCCGAGAAGCCAGGTATCGCGAATCTGCTCGAGATCATGTCAGCGTGTTCGGGGGACTCGATCGATGTGCTTGTGGATGAATACGGATCGGGTGGCTACGGAGCGTTCAAAGATGCGGTTGCCGATGCGGTCATTGCGGAAGTCGAACCGGTGAAGAATCGCTACAAGGCATTGAACAATGGAGACGTTCGCAATGTGCTTCGCTCCAGCGGAATTCGCGCCAATGAGAGCGCGCTCGGATACATGGATGAGGCCCGGAGGGCAACGGGGCTGAAGGGCTATTAACCAGATAGCTGACTGCTGGCATCTGGTGACTACTCTTGACCGAGTGCTGGCGCTAGCGGAGGTTGCTTGTGGAAATAGAGATCGGGAGGGGCAAATCCGGTCGTCGAGCCTGGGGTTTTGACGACATCGCGATCGTCCCTACAAGACGGACGAGGGACCCAGAAGACGTCGATCTGAGCTGGGAGCTCGACGCATATTCGTTCGACCTCCCAATGATGGCGTCCGGTATGGATTCTGCGGTGACGCCTCTCACTGCCATCGAGATCGGTCGGCTTGGCGGCCTCGCGACCCTCAATCTCGAAGGGCTTTGGACCCGATACGAGGACCCCGTTCCTGTCTATGACGAGATCGCTTCGCTGGACAACCAGCATGCAACTCGCAGGATGCAGGAGCTCTACGATGCCCCCGTTGACCCGGATCTGATCACGCAACGCGTGAGAGAGATCAAGGATGCAGGAGTTGTTGCATGCGGGAGCCTCACGCCGCCAACTGTTTCGCGCTACATCGATTACGCCAAAGCAGGCGGGCTTGACGTGCTCGTCATCCAGGGCACTGTGGTTTCAGCCGAGCACGTGTCCTCTCGTGAGGAACCGCTCGACCTCAATACCTTCATCAGGGAGGTTGAGATGCCGGTCATCATCGGCGGCACTGCCTCCTACTCGGGCGCTCTTCATCTCATGCGCACCGGTGCCGTTGGTGTGCTGGTTGGTGTCGGCCCTGGCGCCGCGTGCACGACAAGAGGCGTGCTCGGCATTGGTGTCCCGCAGGCAACTGCGATCGCTGACGCAGCGGCCGCCCGTTCAGCCTATCTCGAGGAGTCGGGCAGATACGTCCATGTCATCGCTGACGGTGGGATGCGCACGGGCGGCGACATCTCCAAGGCTATTGCTGTTGGCGCCGATGCCGTGATGTTGGGATCGCCTATGGCAGCAGCAGCCGAGTCCCCTTCAAAGGGATACCACTGGGGCATGGCGACCTTCCACGCAACCCTCCCGAGGGGCTCCCGAGTGCACACTGGCACCCTCGGGACGATCGAGGAGATTCTCGTTGGGCCCGCTCATGAGAACGACGGAAGAAGAAACCTCTTTGGTGGCCTCAGGGGCTCGATGGCAACCACCGGATATGCAACGGTCAAGGCGTTTCAGAAGGCAGAAGTGATGATCGCCCCCTCACTCCAGACCGAAGGGAAGCAGTTACAACGATCCCAGGGTGTGGGGATGGGTTGATGGCAGGGCCATCCGTATCCGGCCATGCATCACAGGGTGACTTCGATCGTGTACTCGTCGTCGACTTCGGAGCCCAGTACGCTCAGCTGATCGCCCGCCGTGTTCGCGAGGCCAGGGTGTTTTCGGAGATCGTTCCTCGTGACATCGCGGCCGAGCAGGTCAGAGCGAGGGGCGCCGTTGGAATCATCCTCTCGGGCGGTCCTTCGTCTGTGTACGCAGAGGACGCGTACGGGATCGACCCAGAGATCTTCGAACTGGGGATACCTGTGCTTGGCATCTGCTACGGGCATCAGGTGATGGCACAGAGCCTTGGAGGCACAGTTGCCTCGACCGGAACCTCTGAGTTCGGCCCGGCAGAACTCTCAGTTGCGAACGACTCACGACTCTTCTCCGATCAGCCCGAATTCCAGCAGGTATGGATGAGTCACAACGATGCTGTCACTGAGGCCCCTGACGGGTTTGTCGTTACGGCGTCGACGCCGGACGCCCAAGTGGCAGCAATGGAACACACAGAAAAACGTCTCTATGGGGTGCAGTTTCACCCTGAGGTGAAACACACGGAGCATGGTCAGCGCGTGCTCGAGCATTTCCTGTGGGAGGTATGTCATGCCAGGCCGACATGGACTCACGTCGGGATCATTGAGCAGTCCGTCGACGCAATCCGCGAGGCCGTTGGGAAAGGGGTAGCGATCTGCGGGCTGTCCGGCGGTGTTGACTCGTCCGTTGCAGCTGCACTGGTTCACAAGGCGATAGGCGACCAGCTTGTATGTGTGTTCGTTGATCATGGCTTGATGCGCGAAGGCGAGGGTGTCCAGGTTGAGGAGACCTTCCGAAGCGCTTTCCACATGAACCTGATCCACGTCAGGGCCGAGGACAGATTTCTCACTGCTCTCGAGGGTGTGACCGATCCCGAGGAGAAGCGAAAGATCATCGGAGAGACCTTCATTCGTGTCTTTGAGGAGGTTGCCGCCGAGATCGACGGTGCAGACCACCTCGTCCAGGGCACGTTGTATCCCGATGTCATCGAGTCAGGGACCAAGGACGCCGCGAAGATCAAGAGCCACCACAACGTGGGAGGACTTCCCGACGACATCGAGTTCGAGCTCATCGAACCGCTCAGGGACCTATTCAAGGACGAGGTTCGTGCCGTGGGAGAGGAACTGGGACTACCGGAGGAGATCGTGTGGCGTCAACCATTTCCTGGACCGGGACTTGCGGTACGGATCATTGGGGACATCACGAGGGAGCGTCTCGACATCCTCCGTGCTGCCGATGCCATCGTCCTTGACGAGATCCGCAAGGCAGGGCTGTACCGCGAGATCTGGCAGACGTTCGGGGTATTGCCGGCGGTAAAGACTGTCGGCGTTCAGGGTGACAGCCGAACGTACGCATATCCCCTGATCGTGAGAGCGGTGACTTCCGACGACGCCATGACGGCTGATTGGGCCCGCCTGCCCTACGAGGTCCTTGCAAAGATCTCGTCAAGGGTCATCAATGAGGTGGAGGGCATCAACCGCGTCGCCTATGACATCTCTTCAAAGCCACCTGCCACCATCGAGTGGGAGTGACCATTCACATCTGACGTCGGATCGGCTTCAACGTCGGTTGTTTCGCGATGTTTCGTCGCTCGCCGGAGCGAGATACCTGCCATCTGAAATCGCGTGCGCAATAACTAGTCATAGTGCTTAAGACCCAATGACGCATGTCCGATATGCCTATGTGGATACAACACCCGACTTCATGGTGCAGTAATGGATTGGCAGAACGACCCGGAACTCGAGAAGCTCTTCAAGGACGAACTCGATGAGCGATCGGCCAGTCTGGCCGATGGTGCGCGTGCAATGATGATGGACGGTGAGATCACCTCAGAACTTTCTGGCCGCATGCTACGAGAGGGTCACACGATCAAGGGCACTGGCCGAGTGATGGGGTACGAGGGAATCGCCAGAGGGGGAGAGGCATGCGAATTCGTGTGGCGTTTCATCCAGCAGGGTGACCTGGCCCCTTCCTCGATGCTTGGGCGTACGCTTCTAATGCTTGCCGAGGCCATTCCTCCTGCGCTCGGTGGAGATGACGCAGAAGTGTCGGACGCGATCGATACCGTCCGGACACTCATCGTTGATCCCGATCTTCTCGACGCTCTTCCTGAGCCGCTCGAGCCTGCTGCTGTCTCGCCAGAGCCTGAAGCAGTCGAGCCGGTATCGGATCCAGATGCTGGACCGGCTGTCGCTATCGATGAACCGCTCGACGACGTTGAGGTGCATATCGAGACGGTCGAAGATGAGGATGAGGACGCTCAGCCAGAAATCGTTACTGAAACGGACGAGACGGACCAGATTGAAGTCGTCATCACAACCGAGATCGAAAGTGCTGCATCTGGCTCAATCGATGCTCCGGCAGCCGAACCCGGTGCCGAGGAGCCGACCAGCGAATCCGCGGCGGAAACTCCCGTCGAGGAAGTCGCTGACACGGCGACGGAACCACAGAAGCTGGAGATACCAGATACGACCGTCGATGTAGTCGTCGACGCCCCAGAGGAAGTCGCCGCGGAACCTAGCGACGATCCCCCGGTCCAGTTGGACGTAGAGCCGCTCGTCTTCGAGCCAGGACCCGACGGAAGGCTTGCAACACCTTCGATCACATACGAGTTCGTTGCAGATTCGACACCGTCGGGCACCCCAACGATGGCTGGACGCGCAACGAATGGTGCGTTCTCGCCGCTTGAGGATCCACCGACCCTGACCGTTTTCGAAGGTTCACGGTCGGTTCTCGATCCCGATACGAACCAGGCATACGATCTTGGCGGCCTCGTGGGTGCTGTTGAAACATGGGCAAGCGAGGAGTCCGTTCCTGTGAACGCCGGAAGACTGTTCCGGATGATCAACGACGTTGCCACAGTCCGAATAGACATCGACTCAGCGGTGAAGCAAGCATCCAAGGTTCTTTCGTCCGCACCGCGAGGTACGACGGCAGCAGCGGTCGAGGGAGTACTGGAGTCGCTGGAGTCAGTTCGCAGGGCATCAGTACAACTCGAGTCCGCAGCGCTGAGCCTCACTGTCGTTCCGATGTCGAGCGTGACGTCGACGCTGCCGCAGCTGGTCAAATACTTGTCGAAGAAGGTTGAGCGTGACGTTGAGCTAGTCGTCGAGGGTGAGGAGACGTTGATCGACCGTCAACTCCTCGATCGAATCGGCGAGGTTATTCGCCAACTTGTCGTCAATGCCGTCACGCATGGTCTCGAGCCAAAGGATGTCAGAGCAGCCGAGGGCAAGGCGTCCGTTGGCCGTGTCAGAGTCGCTGTCAGCAGGAACGACCAGCATCTTCAGCTCGCCATATCAGATGACGGCGCCGGTGTCGATTGGGCTGTGGTGCGCAAGAAGGCCATCGAGAGCGGCCTCGTCGGCGATGATCCGTCCGCGGATGATCTTCGATCTGTCCTCTACTCGGAGGGCTTCTCGACGAACCCCGAGTCGTCAGAGTTCACCGGTTCGGGATCAGGCCTTGGACGTGTCATCGAGATTGTTGAAGAGGTCTTCGGCTCCATGACACTCGAATCCGAGCGAGGCAGGGGAACCAGCCTCGTGATCACGATGCCTGCACATCGAGCCCTCCAGCGCGCCCAGATGTTCGCGGCCGGTGGAAGGACATGGGGAGTCCCGGACTCCTCAGTCGTCGAAATTGCAGCGGTCCCCGACGTCTCCATATCGGTCACGGAGAAGGGCACATCGATTGGGTTCAAGAATGAGACGGTTCCGTACTCCTCATTCGCCTCCCTTGCAGGACTCGAGATGGAAGGGATGCCGTCCCTGATCATGGTGGTCCAAAGCCCGACCGGCCTGATCGCTCTTGCGGTTGATGAGGTGCTCGGGACCCACGAGGTGGCGACGAAGGACCTCGGACCACTGCTCAGCGGTTCCTCGGTTGTCAGTGGAGTTGCACTTCTTGGTGGAGACGAGACCGTGTTGCTGGTTGACCCGGGTCGTATCGCCGAGCGCATGCGATCGACGGTCGTCGTGTCGGAGGGACCTGTTCACAAGGTTCTCGTCGTCGACGACAGCCAGGGTGTTCGTCAGGTTGTATCTGGTGTTCTTGCATCTCACGGATTCTCAACCGTTGCCGCAGGAAGCGTGTCGGATGCCCTTGCCGTTCTCTCGAGGAATGATGTCGATGCGCTCGTCGTCGACTTCTCCATGCCACGGGCCGACGGTGTCGCCCTCGTGCATATGGTGCGCCAACGCTACGGCGTGATCCCGATCGTCATGTTGTCCGGCGTTGCCTCAGAGGAGGATCGATCGCGAGCTGAACGGGCAGGCGTAGACGCCTTCTTCGACAAGGCTGATTTTGCGAAGGGCGCACTCGTCGAGACCCTGCGTGATCTGATCGAGACCGGCGAATCCAAAAGTGCCGTTGAAGCAGACGAGTCGGTCATAGCTAGTTGAAGCTTCGCTTCAACTAGCCGACCGGTCGCTGCGCTCCCTTTCAGACAAACGACCGCATCGCTGCGCTCGCTCACGACACATGACTCCGCATCGTCGGTCGCAGGTCGCAGGTCGCAGGTCG
>JAMBLH010000312.1 GCA_023336875.1 Actinomycetes bacterium | reverse complement strand
TCTGGACTGCGTCAAGGCGGAGGACGCCGCCAGGGACGTCGAGGACCGGAGAGACACGGCATCCATTTCTGCGACAGACCACTAGATCAACTACACCGTCTGGACAGACGTGCGCATCAATCCCAATCAGGTGGAGGAACCCATGGCTATCGGCAGCCAGAGCGTGAACGTTGCACCCCGGTTGAGACCAGGTGACGTGACGTCGATGTCGCCTCGGTGCGCACGCGCGAGGGAGCGTGCGATGGTCAGCCCGATCCCAGCTCCTCCTGGGACCGAACGGTCCACCCGGTAGAATCGGTCGAACACAGAATCCATCTGTTCCTCGGTCAAGCCCCTCCCCGTGTCGGTGATCGAGAACCGAACCGTTGATTCATCGGCTGTGCCTGAGAACGTGACGGTTCCGCCTTCTGGCGTATGGGCGATTGCGTTGTTTGCCAGATTGGTGAGAATCTGAGTTATTCGGTCCTGGTCGGCACGAATCGGCATCGGTGGGCGAGATTCCACTATCAGGTCAATATTCTTTGCTGCGAACTGGAGTCGGAGATGCTCTGCCACGGTATCGATTTCCAGTGATAGGTCGTGGGTCGCGAGATGTAGATCGAAATTTCCCTCTTCTATCGCAGATAGCTCGGCGAGGTCGTTTGCGAGACGCTCGAGGCGCGACGTTTCTTTGCTGACAGCGAGGTAGATATCGGCAGTGGGCTCAAAGACGCCGTCGACAAGGCCCTCCATGTAGCCCTGGATCGTCGCCAAAGGTGTGCGGAGTTCGTGAGCCACCTCTGCGATCAAGCGAAGTCTCCGTATGTCGGTTTCCTGAAGTTCTGCAGCGAGCATGTTGACGTCATCAGCTAGCGCGGCGAGCTCAGCTTCGGCAGGTGGCTCGACCCGCTCTGAGTATGCACCACTCGCGAGCCTTCGGGTCGCCGATCCGATTCGGTCGAGAGGCTGGATCAGCCGGTTTGAGGCGACGATCCCGACTATTAGAGCTGCGATCGTGCTGACGATCGCAGCAGCGAATACTGCTCGCCCCAGTCCTTGGAGGATGCCCGATTCGAAGTCGGCCGAGGCCTGGTCTCCGAGTTCGGGACCCAGCGCGCTCTCCATGAAACTGATGTGGTCACCGATGAACGTCGGAGCGAGTACGGCAGTGGCCACCAGCACAGTTACCACTCCAACGAATACGACCAACACGTGGGAGAGCATGAGCCGTGTCCGCAGGCTGTCTCTGTATCTCGTCACGGTGGTTCACCGATGAACTTGTATCCGGCGCCCCGAACCGTCGCGATAAACCGGGGTGAGGAAGGATCGTCGCCAATCGCCTTCCTGATATTTCCGACGTGCACGTCGACAACCCTGTCGACCCCGTAGTGATCCCATCCCCACACACGGTCGAGTAGTTGTTGGCGTGACAGTACGCGGTTCGGATTCTCTGCAAGCGCGGTGAGCAGGTTGAACTCGAGGGCGCTGAGCACCACTGTTTCATCGCCCGCTCTCACTTCTCGTGCACCGATATCGATGCGCAGGCCGTCGAACTCAAGGATGGTCGCATCTGACCCTTCGGTGGTTCGGCCGCGACGCAGCACAGCTGTAATCCGAGCAAGAAGCTCCCTTGGGCTGAACGGTTTGGTGACGTAGTCATCTGCTCCAACGCTCAGACCCACGACCCGGTCGATCTCGTCTGCTCGCGCCGTCAACATGATCACAGGGACATCCGAAGTCACCCGGATCCGTCGCAGAACCTCGAAGCCGTCAATATCGGGAAGGCCAACGTCGAGTATCACGAGGTCTGCCTCGGCCGCATCGAGGTAGGCGAGTGCTTCAACACCGGTTGCAACATCGCTGACCACCAAGCCCTCATTGGTGAGGTACTTGCGAAGCATGCCCCTGAGCTCGGGCTCGTCATCGACTATGAGGATGCGAGTTTCGGTCATGGCACGATGCTAGAACCTCGGAGTCGGCAGTTCCTCGAAACTTGGTTACTCAAATATGGGCGCGTCATGTCCACGACCAGGGAACTCGTCACGCTGGCGGCAGGACGATGAGTGTTCCGGTCATACCCAATGAGGCGTGTCCTGGTATCGAGCACAGGGTGTCGTACGTGCCGGGAGCGGCGAAGTTCAACCCTGTCGTCACGGTTTCGCCCGGTAAAGCAACGATCCTGATACCTAGGTCGGGAACCGAAAGATCGTGCACGGCTGCTCCTTCGTTCACGACGGTGATATTGACCTTTCCTTCTTGCACGGTGATGTTGGAGGGTTCGAACCTGAAGTCGTCCAACTTCACATTCACCGCGGCTGCATCGGGGTAGGCCGGCTGCGTCAACTCACCGTCGCCGGAATCTCCCCAGAATCCTCCCATCATTCCTGGCCCCATTCCACCCATCCTCCCGATTGAGTTCGTCACCGAGTCGCGCGAGAAACCGAACATACCGAACGATTGCGAGGAGTCCATCCCGAACACACCCAGGACCACGAATCCGAAGATGGCGATCGCGACGGCTCCGATACCGAATCCCAGCAACGATTTCTGAATCGAGATCATCTCTCGAGCTCCGCCCGTCGTTCCTGGAACTCGGATGAGTCGATGTCGCCCCTGGCATAGCGTTGTTCCAGTATCTCAATGGCACGCGTTGACGAATCCTGGCGGACTCGTGCGTCTCCTGTGCTTCTGATACCCCATACGACCAGCGCAACGACTCCGAACCAAAAGAGGGCCATGAAGATCATGCCCATACCTCCGTATCCCCACATCATGTGTTGCTCCTTTCATTAGTGAATGTCCTAGTGCTGCTAGGTAACAGGACTGATGTCAAGGCTCGTCCACTGGTTCTGTAAAGCTTGGGTAAAGGCTGCAATCTGCGTCGAAGGGGATGTGGTCGATATCGCTCAGATGCGAAGTGGTGCACATTTCTCCGAGCCGTGGTCGACGGAGCAGACTAGATTGAGCGCAAAGATTGCTGACGATTTCCTACGACGAGTCGTAGTATCGCGGCGGTCAAGAAACCCCGACACGCTTGGAACATGCTCAATGTCCAAAGATCCGTTTCTCGAGAATGCCGTCATGGATGTCCTGTGGGGTGCCGATGATTCGCTCACACCTCGAAATGTGCAAGCCCAACTTCCAGCGGAACGAACGGTGGAGTACACAACCGTCATGACTGTGTTGGCGCGGCTGTGGAAGAAGGGTCGCCTGAATCGCGAACGACGCGGTCGGGCCTACGCCTACGCCCCCGTGCGAACTCGCAGCGAGCATGCCGCGATCCGGATGGAGGAAATTCTTGAAACTGCCGGCGACCGTTCGATCGCCCTCGCACGGTTCACCGAGCAGCTTTCGGCATCCGAACGTCGTCGGCTGAAACTCATGTTGGACGAGCAATGAGGAGCGACATGGCCTCCGTGGCCCTGATCGTCGCGACCGTCAGTCTCGTTGCTATGCCGTTGCTGGCTCGTCGTGTCCGGGCCGCTTTCCGCCCGGTTGAGCTCACGCGATACAACGCAGTCACCATGTCGAGCGGAGTTGTCCTCTTGTGTATTGCCCTTGTTGTGTGCGCTGTTCCTGTGATCGTCGCAGTTGGAGGCGGGTCGATGCTCAACCGACACTTCTTCCCTGGGAGTTCGATTGTTGGATGGTTCTCAGCGATCACAGCGGTTACGTTGATCGTGACGATGGGGATTGGATACCGAAGGGTTCGCAAGGTCGAGGATCGATTGCGGATCGAACCGTCGGTCGGGGTGCATTTCACGCTCGCAGGGCACGAACTCGTGGTTCTGAGCGCTCACCAGCCCCTGGCATACGCTATTGGCGGCCACCACCCTCAGGTAGTTATCACTGACGGACTGCTCGAGCAACTCTCGGTGCCAGAGCTTGTGTCAGTCGTCGAGCATGAGGCGGCACACCTCTCTCTCAACCACAGACTTCATCTGACCCTCGTCGGCATGCTTGAGCCCGTCGCGTCCTGGTTTTTTCCAACGCGGTGGTTGGTCGATGCGCTTGCGTCCGCTCTCGAGCACGCCGCCGACTCTCAGACAACTGATTGGTTCGCCACGCGACGAGCGCTTCTTGCTATCAGTGGTGCTCCCGCTGTGGCAGGCGTCGCAGCATTCACGGCTGGCAACCTTGTTGATCGCCTCGATGCTCTCGGTGGGCATCAAGCAACGCCGGACACACCGATACGGACATTGATGTACGCATCAGCAATGATGCTTGGTGGCATCTCTCTGACAACACTCGTCGTGTTCTGGCTCTGATCAAAACCCACTTCTAGGACGCGACGCGACATCATGAGTATGTTCTTGGTTTCCTACCGCTCGTTGGCACGAGCTTGCCGTCGGTGCTGCAGCAGCGATGGGTGCCTACAACCACTTCGTGGTCATCCCATGGCTCGAAGCCACCCCGGATGACAACGACATCTCTGACCACCTCCGGCGGGTTGTCCGCCTGGAGGGTGGCATACTGCTCGTGGTTGTTGCGATCACGGCAGTATTCGTGGGGGCCGCGTCGTGATTCCCAAGAACACAGCCGGTGCGCTGATCGAGGTCAGGCCCGCTCTGTCATCTATCGCTGCGATATCCGGAACTACGACATAGGATAGTAGATCATGTCCTCTGATCATCTACATCAACGCGCCCATCATCGCGCACGGCGCTTGACGATGGCGGTGCCGCGGTTTTCGATATTCATCGGCACAGGACTGCTCTTCGTGATCTCGGCTACGTCCGTTGGCGCCCAGACATCTGGTGACGTCGAGCACGCGAAATCAGATCGAAATGCCGCCTATCAGAGCGTCGTGAGAGTCGAAGATCAGGTGGAAGCAGCTCTGATCGAGTACGACCGAGCGCACACGGCCCTGGAAGACGTCGAGGAGAAGGTCGATCTCACCCAGGATAGGCTGGAGGCGTACCGGCTGGAATCCGACGATCTCGATGCGCGGCTTGGAGAGGCGATTGTCGAGGCATATGTGGGATCTGGCTCGAAAGATCTATCCGTCACTCTCGTGGCGGAAACATTCCAGGATGTGGTGATGGCCCGGTACATCGGTGAGCAGCTCCGAGACCGTCAGCGGGTTGACCTCAACCGGCTCCTCGTGGTTTCGCGTGAAGTCGAACGATTAGGCGACGATCTCGAGGCCAATCGTGCTGTGATGTCCGTATTGGCTTTCGAGGCTCAGAACGCAGCTGACGTCGTCCAGGTGTCTCTCGAATCAGCCCAGCACATACTTGCCGACGCAGAGCGCGACTACCAGGGCATCAGAGCGGAGTACCAGGAGGCACAGCGGAAGAAACGTGAAACCGAGCTTGCGCTGATCCGTGCAAACAAGTCCGCATCCGTACGTGGGCTTCCTCCGGTTGCGACGACAGGGTTCGTCTGTCCGGTACAGGGTGGTGCTTCGTTCATCAACTCATGGGCGTTCCCGCGATCAGGTGGTCGTACGCACAAGGGTGTTGACATGTTCGCCAAGCGTGGAACGCCAACGCCTGCCGTGACAAGTGGAACCATCAAGATAAGGACTGTCAACCTCGGCGGGACCGTCACATATCTATACGGCGACGATGGAAACAAGTACTACTACGCCCATCTCAACGGCTATCCAGCGGGCCTACGTGATGGGCAGCGGGTTGAAAAAGGACAGACGATCGGACTCGTTGGCAATTCAGGCAACGCGGAGGGCACGTCGCCCCATGTCCACTTTGAGATTCGACCCGGTGGCGGAAGCGCCGTGAACCCATATCCCACGGTCCGTTCAGCCTGTCCATGATCGGAGGCGTCAAAGAAGAATCGGTACGCCCATTCGAGGATTGCTCGGGGGAGGGCAACAGAGGGGCGCCCTCCCCCGAGGGCAATGTGCTCTAAGCTTCTACCGTAACTTTGCCCTTCATGCCGTCGTCGTAGTGGGCTCCGTCCTCTTCGAAGCAGGCCATCTCCCACTCGCCGATCTGATCCTCGGTAACCGTGAACGTGACGGTGGCCTGCTCCCCCGGCGGACGCATGACCATGAAGCCGTGGCCCATCTCATCCTCCATGGCGGCCACGGTCGTATCGGTGGAATCCATGTCCATATCTGACTGACCCATGGCGGCATCCTCCGGAGCGACGGCGATTCCCATGACGTCGTCGAAGAAGTTCTCATGGAAGCCATCGGGGAAACCTTCGTCAGTGTCGACATCGCGGCCAATCATCCACTCATGCGGCTTTTCGCCTGTGTTCCGAAGTGTGATGGTGACGGTATCGCCAACCTTTAGATTGAGCCCGTCGGGCGAGAACGAAAACTCGCTGAGATCGATCGTGATGTTCCCGCTGTCGTCCGGTTCTGCAGCGCTGTCGCCACCGCAGGCCGCAGCCACGAGCACCACTGCGAGCGCAAGTATCGTGATTCGCCAACCGTTTCGTATTCTTGACATGTTTATCTCCTTTTCCGCACCAGGCGGGTTGGGTTGTTAGTTGAGTAGGTACAAGGCTGGATAGAAGAACACCCACACGACGTCTACAAAGTGCCAGTATTTGACCGACGCCTCAACGGGCCAGGAATCTGAAGATGCATAAGTAGCACGTCGCACGCGGCTGTACACGATTGCGATGATTACGAGACCCGTGATCACGTGGAACGCATGCAGGCCTGTCATCGTGAAGAACACTGATCCGAACGGTGTGCTCGGTGGGAACGCTTCCAACGCTTCGTACCATTCGAATGCAACGCCGGCCGTGAAAATGGCGCCGAGGCCAAGGGTAAGCAATAGGTACTGCTTGGTGCGGGACACGTCTCCACTTCGCATCGAGCGTTCAGCCTGGTACGCCGTGAACGACGAGAGCAGCAGGATCACCGTGATGATCAATCCTGTGATCTGTGACAACTCCTCAGCTGTGTACGTGCCGAGAAGTGAGAAACGCACCATCAGAAGCCCGGCGAATAGCATCGATTCGCTGAGTATGAAGAGCCACAGACCGAGCCGGTTGATAGCTAAGCGCTGCTTGGGCGACGCGTGCTCGCTGTGGACTTCCGGATTAGCGGTTGTCATGCATGGTCCTCTTCCCAAATCTGGCGAACGTGCATGAAGTACATGACGATCAGTACTGCCTTGGTGATGGCGATGGCAAATATCAACGCGATCTGACCTGGTGGCTTGGCTACAGCAATGACGTACTCGATTGCAGTGAGGGCGGCGAGTATCAGAATGACCTTGGTGCCGATGCCCATGCCGGTTGATCGGTCATCCTTTGTGACGGGCGTGTTCTCAGTCATGATGTTGGCTCGAGAGTTGAGTGAACCGTCGTTGGATCCCCGTATCCGTATGGATCTCCCACGACCTGGGGTACGTCGTCGAAGTTCTCGAGCGGTGGTGGCGACGAGGTTTGCCACTCAAGTGTTGTTGCTCCCCACGGATTCGCAGGCGC
>JAMBLH010000311.1 GCA_023336875.1 Actinomycetes bacterium | reverse complement strand
CTAGTTTCAAACGCATGAACGCGTTGGTTGTGTGACGGGTCACCTCGCCGTCGATGTAGTAGGTGTCCTGCACATATCGGACAGCGTCGGCATAGGCGTCAACTGCTCTCTCATCGAGATGGAACCGGTCATAGTTCACGACCGCTTTCACACGGCCAGCAAGCGGCCCCAGGAGAGCATCAACTTCTTTCACAATCTCGAGTACGTCATCTCGAGTTCTGACGTGGAGACCTGAGTAGTCCATGAATACGGTGTTGCGGGAATGGTCATATGTGAGCCGGTCGATCACGTTGAGCTCCAACATCTGCTTTCGGAGTCCCATGCGGTCCGGTGCGAAGATCGACGGATCCATCACCGTTGGATCGTTGACGGTGGGAGTGAAGGGCAGCAGGTCCAGGATGTCGGCATCGACATCGATACCGGGCGCTACCTCGGCTAGAACCAGCCCATCTGGACCGAGTTCGAATACACACCGCTCCGTTATGTAGGTGATGTTCTGACCCTTTGTAGTGGCCAGACTTGCACTGAAGGTGATCTGATCGACGCTGTCGATGAACTTTCCAAAGCGCCCTTCGGTGACGATTTCCATTGTTCCATCTGAGATCGAGACGCCCAACCCGCCGCTTGAGAAGGTCGTCAGGAATACCACGTTGCGGGTTCGCTGGGTGAGGTTGATCGCTCCACCACAGCCCGCCAGGCGGTTCCCGAATCTGCTCACGTTCACGTTTCCGGTGGCGTCGCACTCGGCTACACCGAGAAACACCGTATCCAAGCCCCCTCCGTCGATAAAGTCGAACGACGACGCGTGATCAACCAGAGCTTCGCGGTTGACGGCTGCACCGAAGTCGAATCCGCTCAGTGGTACACCTCCGATCACTCCTGTGTCGATCATGAATGTGACCAGGTCGTGAATCTCTTCCTCCCCAGCAACGCGACCGACGAGTTCTGGAAGACCGAGTCCAACATTGACCACATCATCAGCGCTGAGTTCCATCGCGGCGCGCCTGGCAATGATCGTGCGTGCGTTAAGAGGCAGAGGTTCGAGAGACTGGACGGGTATGCGCAGTTCGCCTGACATTGCCGGGTTGTACACGGTGTCCCAGGATTGGGTGTGTTGCTCGGCATCTGCAACCACAACTGCATCAACGAGAATCCCCGGCACGCGCACGTCTCGAGAGTCGAGCGAACCAGGTTCGGCTACACGTTCGACCTGGCAGATCACGTAGCCGCCGCTAGACCTCGCAGCCATTGCAAGGTGGAGGATCTCGAGCGACACCGCCTCCTTCTCAGTTGTGATGTTGCCCAGAGGATCAGCGGTCGTCCCCCGAATGATCGCAACATCAACGGGGAATCCTTTGTAGAACAGCCAGTCCTCATTGTCGCGGGATGTGAGTTCTACGATGTCCTCGGCGGCCGACTTATTGACCTTCCCGCCCTCAACTCGAGGATCGACAAACGTTCCGATACCGACCGTTGACAGAACGCCAGGACTACCCGAAGCAATATTGCGGAAGAGGTGCACCAGGACACCTTCGGGTAGGTTATAGGCCTCGATTTTTTCCTCTATTGCGAGTCGCTCGATCTTCGGCACGAGCCCATAGTGACCCCCGATCGTGCGCTGCAGCAAGCCCTCATGCCCCAGGTGATTGAGCCCTCGCTCGGCACCGTCTCCTTGACCGCCCGCCCACACCAAGGTGAGATCCCTTGGCGAGTTCTGAGCGATGTAGCGGCGTTCTATCGCTGCAAGTATGGCTTCGGCAACGCCATGACCTCCCCACCCAGCCGAAGCAACAACATCTCCATCTCGAATCACGGATACTGCGTCGGCCGCGGAAACAATCTTGCTGATCGACATTTGGTTGGGCCTCCGATCGTTACCCGAACATACACCAATACGATCCACGAGAACACCGACGGTTCGGTCGACATCTACTTCGGGCCGGAAGGTCCCGAAGGTCTGAGGACAACTGGATTGAAGCCGCTCCCCGCAAGGGATGGTTCATTGCCCTTCGACCGTACGGTCCGCTCGAGCCGTGGTTCGACCAGACCTGGCGTCCCGGCGAGACCCAACCGATCGGCTGATCACCGAAAATGGGTACAAGATCCGGGCCTGGCGCCGCAGGAAACCAACTCATGCCATTGGCCAGGCACTGGGTCGATCCACAGCGTGGGGCTTGTTACCCTCCCGATCATGAAAATCGAGATTACCCACGAAGACGACAATCACCTTGTAGTCGAAACACGGGGTCAAACTCTGCAAGTGCATCGCGGCGTGTCGGCTGACGATGCAACCGATGGGTTCATGGCTTCAGAACTCCTCCTCGGTGGGCTGGGTGCGTGCATGCTGGGTACAGCCCTGACGTTCGCACGCAACACCGACATGCCTCTCGATGATCTTCGCGTCGTCATGGATGCTGACTCGGCTGCGAACCCGGAACGACTACAGACCATACGTGTCACGATGACCGCCACAGGCCAGCTCACCGACAGACACCTCGCATCGCTGTCACGGGTGGCCGCACGCTGCAAGATTCACAACACACTCGCTGATCCACCGACCGTCGAACTCAGCCT
>JAMBLH010000310.1 GCA_023336875.1 Actinomycetes bacterium | reverse complement strand
TCTGTCACCCGATCCGCCACCGTGCAGACCCCAACCGCCTCGACCGGGGCGATCGTCGATATTGCAAAGCCGCTCCTCCAGAGGGTTCTCGATGAGTATCCAAAGTACGAGACCACGCTCCTGTCTGTTGCCGCTACGGGTCTCGGCGTCAACGAACCGATTCAGTTGGCTCTCGGAGTTGATGACGCTGGTCTCGGCGGTGGCACACCGGATGAAATCGAATCGGATGCGTTGGATCGATCGGTCGATGAACTGCGAAAGCGATATGGACGTGACATTGTCAGCCACGGGAGCGACCTCCTGAGCGGCCGCTCAGAGTTCACCGACGGTCTCTCTGACATCATGACACGGGATGAGAAACGACAGCCGACAGCCGACTGACGCCACGGTGTCCAACATCATTCCTCCGGTAGGCTGGCCGGATGCGTCCGACCTATTGGTTACTCCTTGTCATCGCCGCGCTCGGATGGGGAGCTGGCGGTATAGCGACGCGCGCCGCGTTTGCTGAAGGTGTTGGACCATGGACCTTGATTGCGATGAGAGCGCTGATAGCCGCCTTATTGGTTGGTCTTGTGCTGGTAGCGCAACGATCTCGGGTTCCCACGAAGGAGGTGCTGAAGTTCGGACTGGTTCAAGCCATCTTCAACCTGACGATTCCCTATGTCCTGTTCACATTCGCCTACGGCGAGGCATCAGCTGGGTTCGTTGGACTTCTTGCGGCACTCATTCCTCTCGCGACGTCCGTCTTTGCGAACTTCATGCTTCCGGATGAACCGCTCACTCGACGTCGGCTCGTTGCACTGTTCATTGCATTCAGCGGTGTTGCAGCATTGTTACTTTCAGGGGACTCCGGTCTTTCAGAGGGCGGCAGACCGATGCTTGCGATCGGACTGGGGCTCGCAGCAGTGGTCTCTGTCGGGTACTCCGGTGCATTCGCGAAGAAGCACGCAGGCGCCTACGACCCGATCATGCTCGCAGGCATACAGTTCGCGTTCGCAAGCATCTGGCTGGTTGGAGCGATGCTCTTGTTCGAAGGAACTCCCACAGATGTGACGACGACGGGGTGGTGGCTCATCCTTCTCCTCGCGGTGGCGGCAACGTTCATGCCATTCATCATCTACTTCTGGCTGTTGCAGCACATCTCGGCAACAGACGCTTCGCTCATTGGCTATATGGTGCCGTTCGTTGGCTTGATCGGTGGGATGTTGCTGCTCGACGAGCAGCTACAGGCAGGCATCATTGTTGGCGGCGTGCTTGTTGCAATCGGGATGTATCTCGCTGACAGAGAGGGCCGCCGCTCTGCGAAGGTTGCAACGGCACAACGCACGTAGCACTGCGCGCCCCAGAAACGTTCAGACTGCGAGGTCGCGCGTGCGGAATCGTCGGGATGCGACCAAGGATCCGATAACCGCGACAACGGCGAGGGCGAAGTATCCAAATGTGAAGCCCTTTGCAAGGGGAACCGTGTCCCCCAGGTACCAGTAGAACGGCGACAGGTAGCGCATGAACGCGAGGCCACTGACAATGGCCCCCAGTCCGTTCATGAAGAAGGCCGCGACGGCGATGGCGGATGTGATGCCAACGGCGGGCCCGGAGGAGCCGAAAAGGGACCACAGGGCTACGGCGATGCCCCAGAAACACAGGCCGAGAAGCCCGAGCCCCATGTTTGCGGCGATAACAGACAGAGGATCGAATCCCATGGCCCATATTGCATTGCCCACGAACGCGACGACCGTGAGGAACAGGACGATGACACTGAGCAATAGAGCTACGCCTGCCGCCTTCTCTGGGATCACCACATTGCGCCTGATTGGGTTCGACAGCACGAGGTCGAGCTGGCCCGAAGATTCCTCGGTCGCCACGAATGCCGTCATTGCTGTGATGGCAAAGACGATCACCGCGATTGGACCGACGGATCCGTATGTGCGAGACGAAACGAAGCCTTGAGGCGTTGCCAGCGCACCTGGATCGGTGAGCCCGAACATAGCCAGCACCTCCCTCGGCATCGAGTTGACGAGTCCCTCGAGCGTTTGAGCATCTCGCGACAGCGCTGGCCATGCGGCGAATGTCAGGAACGACATGGACGCTAGCCCAATGGCCCAATACCAGACTGTCCTTCGTCTATCCCAAACGGTCTTGCCGAAGACACTCCCGAGGAGCCATGTGGAGCGAGGCGCGACGTTCCGAGCTTGTTTCGCTCTGGCAGCTGTCTGTGGAACGATGGTTCGCTCAGTGGCGATGTTCCGTCTTGCAAAGAGAAGGGCTGCCGAAACGATCGCGGCGCCGCCCGCGATCACAAGCCATATCTGACCCGAGTCGAACCCGTTGAGGAGGGGTAGTCCGTCGAGGTACCAGCTGAACGGGCTGAGCTTCGATGGAAACTCGAGCCAACTGAAGAGGGAGGAGAAGCTCGTGACGACCCATGCCAGGATCGCGAGGAACCCAGCTACACCACCAGCGCTTGATGGTGAGCCGGTGAATGCCCCGACCATCATTGCAATACCACCAAACGTAACCCCCAGCAGCCAAAGACCTGTCGTAACGGCGGCGACTCCGCTGACACTCAGTCTGAGTCCAACGACAGGGTCAAGCAGGATCAACGTCAAGGCGATCGCTGACGACAGAAGCGCTGCCAAGAGCACCATCGCGGTTGCCTTCTGCAAGATGAGCGATGTGCGAGAGATGGGGAGGGAGAGGAGCATGTCCATGGTGCCAGACTTCTCCTCGCTGGCTGTTGCGGAGACTCCGAATCCGACTGCGAACGCGATGAGGATTATCGGGGCGATGAACGAGAACAGCTGCGCCTGGAGGTATCCGGCGCCAGTGAGATAGATGTCTGGGTCTATGCCAAACAGCGCCATGAGCTCAGGAGGAAAGTCATCCAGGAACGACTGCATAGCGTCCGAGTCGCGTATCACTGGATACACAGCCACAAGCCAAGCTGTCATGGCCACCATGCCAGTGGTCCACCACATCGTTGAGCGCCTTCTGTCCCAGAGAGCCTTCGTGAAGACGCTACGAAGCATCGTTGTCCTGTGAGTAGTACGAGAGAAAGACCTCCTCAAGCTCACCGGAGCGAGTCGACACCGATACGACGTCGTACCTGGCGGCTTCTTTGACGACAGCATCCATGGAACCTCTCACGGTGAGGCTGAGAACCGTTCCGTCATTGCGTGTCTCGACCGATGCAACACCCTCGAGGCTCGCGAACACTGAGGCTTCGACTGGTGTGGCGAACTGGATCGTTACGGACCGATGTGCCTTTGCCTTGAAGGCCTCGACAGTGTCGACCTCGATCAGGCGACCCAGCCGCACGATGCCGACGCGGTCCGCGATCCGTTCAACTTCGGGCAGAATGTGCGACGACAGGAACACCGTGCTCCCCTCATCTCGAACCTCCCCGATCATCTCCTGGAACTCCTGCTGCATGAGCGGATCCAGGCCAGCCGTTGGCTCGTCGAGGATGTACAGCTCAGGATTGGGCATGAATGCATTGACTATCCCGACCTTCTGACGATTCCCTGTCGAGTAGTCCTTGATCTTCCTGTCAAGATCGAGCTCGAAACGGTCCGCGAGTTCCTGCATTCGTACGCTGGTATCGACTTTGCGCAGGTGTGCGAAGTAGGTCAGGAACTCCCTTGCCGTCATCGTGTCGTACATCGAGAGATCTCCAGGGAGATAACCGGTTCTGGTCCTGATCTCAAGGGATCCCTTGATGATGTCGAGTCCAAGGATCGTTCCGGAGCCGCGTGTCGGGAAAAGAAAATTCAACAGCGTACGGATGGTGGTCGACTTCCCTGCTCCGTTGGGACCGATGAATCCAAACACCTCTCCCTTCCGGATCTCAAGATCGAGATCGACAATCCCTGGCGTATCGCCGTAGTACTTCGTCAGTCCTGACGTCTCGATCACTGCCACAGGTTCCCCGTTTCTTCGGCGTGAACGGTAGCGGCGGCCGACCCATCTCCGCCGGTGAACGGGCGTTCGGATCTGTCCTCTGTACTCTCCAGCCACATGGCAGCCGAGTCCCGACGACTGATAATCCTTGCGCTCATCGCGAATGCGCTGATTGCGGTCACGAAGTTCATTGCAGCAGGCATATCGGGCAGTGCTGCCATGCTTGCTGAGGCCATCCACTCTGTTGCCGACACGGGCAACCAGCTGTTCCTGTTGCGGGGCGACACCGTGTCACGCTACGCCGCAAACGTCACCCATCCCTTCGGTCGCGGAAAGGCGATGTACTTCTGGTCCTTCATGGTCGCTGTCGTCCTGTTCGTGGGTGGCTCCGTGCTCTCGATCTTCAACGGGTGGCAGCGAATCCAGCATCCGGACAGCCACGAAAGCACAGGCCTCATCTTCTCCCTTGGCGTTCTGGCTGTCGCAGGGCTTTTCGAGGTCTTCATCGCACTCGTTCCAGCCCTTCGGATGTTCAACAAGATGCGAGGGACGAAATCGGCGTGGAGAACGATCAAAGAATCCAAGGACTCCGCCCTCGTGATCGTGTTGTTCGAGGACTCTGCTGCGGTTGTCGGCCTCGTGATCGCCGCAACGGGCCTGATCCTGACCGACGTGACAGGGTCTGGATTCTGGGACGGTATGGCATCGATTCTCATCGGCGTCCTCCTCGGTGCCGTGGCCGCAGTCATAGCGAAGGAGATGAGTTCACTATTGATCGGGGAGTCGGCATCAAGAACCGATCGAACGGCGATTCGAGTAGCGATCCTGAGCGTCGGTGAAGTCCATCATGTGGAACGGCTACTCACGATGCAACTGGCTCCTCACCAGATCCTCGTCACCGCAGATGTCGCTTTCGATGAGGGTGCTGACGAGGTACCAGCGATCGAGCTCGTGGAAGCCTCGATCATGGAAGCGGTACCTGATGCCTCCCGAATCTTCATCGAGCCGGTACACCAATGATCGGTGAGGCATCAGCTCCAGGTTCGTCGGGCAACCTTGGCCCTGGTTTCGACACACTCGCGCTCGCGATCTCGCTCCGCTGCCTTGCAACGGCCGAACCGGCCGACACGATGACTCTCACCGAACACGGATCGACGAGTCGCCTCGGCGAGAACGACATGATCTATCGCGCCGTGGACATGGCTGTTGGGCGCCAGATGCACCTCACACTCTCGAATGAGGTGCCCAGGGCAAGAGGACTCGGCTCATCCGGAGCCGTGACCGCTGCGGCTGCTGCCGCCGCAATGAAGTCCCTTGGAGATGATGGGGGACGGCTCAAGGTGTTCGGCATCGTGAGCGAACTCGAAGGGCATGCGGACAACGCGGCGGCTTCGGTATTCGGTGGACTCGTCGCAGCCACTTCCGCGGGGATCAAGCAACTGAAGCTCCACGACTCGCTTCAGCTCGTCGTTGGGGTTCCCGATGCGAAACTGAGAACGGCCGATGCGAGAATGGCGCTTCCTGACTCGCTTCCGTATGAGGCTGTTGCGCGTACGATTTCAAGGCTCTCATTCCTCCTCGGCGGACTTACGGACGGCGATGTCGGTGCGTTATCACATGCTGGTGGCGATGAGGTGCATGAGGTGCCACGAGCGAGCTTGTCTCCCGTATCGGTCGAACTCATGGATGCCGCGCGAAATGCTGGAGCTGCACACGTGTGTTGGTCCGGTGCCGGCCCGAGTGTTCTCGCCTTCACCACGAGTGCTTCAAGAGGACGCGTCATCGGCGCAATGGGCGGTGTACTTGGCATCTCTGGCGAAGTGCTCGCGCTCAGAGTTGATTACGAGGGGCTCAGGTGAAGGATTCGAGGTCGATGTCCTGAAGGGCCTCGAGCACCTGGGCTGCCGTCCTTCGATAGGTCTCGAGATCGAGCCCGTACGGATCAACTACGGCGTTTGGATGGTCGAGGAGCCGGATCTGTGACGCATCCAGCTCTGGGAACTGGCGTCGGGCGGCGATCAGGTGGTGCTGCTCCATTCCAAAAACAACGTCAGGCAACTCACATTCGCTCAATGGTGTTGCCATGTGCCGTGAAAGGTCGAGATTGTGGTCCGACGCCACCTCCTGCATCGTGTCGGTTGCGGGATGGGATTTGATGGCATGCGTACCCGCGCTCGAGAACACGAAGGAGTCACCGTCGTGCAGAGATCGTGCAACGATCTCTGCGAATGGCGATCGACAGATGTTGCCCGTGCAAAGAAAGAGAACGTTGGTCGGCACCCTTAGGAATTGGCTGCGTACTTGGCAGCGGACTCAACGAATGCGGCGAACAGATCATGTGAATCACCGTGCTCTCGAACACCGAGGTACTCCGGATGCCACTGTACGGAGATGAGGTCCCACGCCTCGTCCTCGTGCTCGAGGCCCTCGACTGTGCCATCAGGGGCTGATGCGGTAACTACAAGTCCCACGCCGAGTTCCTCCACTGCCTGATGGTGGATCGAGTTGATCCCATGGAGACCCGCCCCGATGATCGATGCGAGCCGCGAGTCCTCTTCGATCAGCGCCTCTGCATGGGGCTCGTAGGCACCCTCTCCCGCAATGTCGTGACCGTGGGCTCCGCTGTGAGACGCAAGATCTTGGATCAATGTCCCACCAAATGCAACGTTCACAACCTGGATTCCACGACAGATGGCGAACATCGGCATCTTGCGCTCGTACGCCTTGGTAGTGAGTGCGAGCTCGAACTCATCGCGTTCGTGGCTCACCATACGGACTGCCTCGTCACGTTCGGCGCCGTAACGTTCCGGGGCAATGTCGCCCCCTCCGGTCAGGACGATGCCATCAAGACGATCCAGGATCGGGTCGATGAGGTCCGGCCCCACAGGGAGGATCAGAACTGGAATACCACCCCCACGCAGAACCGAATCCGTATACGTGTGGGTTGCCAGGTAGCCGAGCACCTCATTGCCAGCTGACGGGACAGTCTGGGGACGAGTGGTTATGCCGATGAGGGGGTGCATCTGCTCAGCCTAACGAGTATCTGCAGAGTTCCAACGGTCGGAAACGACCGAAAGTGCCTATGCTTGGGCTCCAGCGTGACCTGTCCGACTGACGATGCGCGCTGGTATACCCCGATTTTATGAATGAGGATCATCTGAATGGCTTCTGTAGTCAAAAAGCGTCGCAAGAAAATGAGCAAGCATAAGTACCGCAAGCGGCTCAAGGCGAACAGACACAAGCGCAAGAACAAGTAGTTCTCTCAAGTTAGGCCCCCGCTCCCCGGGGGCCTAACCATTCGCCTCTAAGCTTGAGCGATGCTTCCCGACCAGAGACACCTTTTCGACGTACCCGATGATGTCGCGTATCTGAACTCGGCCTACATAGGGCCGAGACTCAAGGCTGTGACCGCAGCGGGTGAGGCTGCCCTGGGATTCACGGCGACGCCGTGGAATGTTGACCCACCCGATTTCATCGACCCTGTTGAGAATCTGCGTTCGACGGTTGGCTCTCTCCTCGGTGACACGGGAGAAGGCATCGCAATCGTTCCTGCGATCTCGTACGGGATCGCAGTTGCTGCTGCAAACCTCGCTGTTGGGGATCGGCGCACCATCGTCGTCCTCGACGAGCAATTCCCTTCCAACGTGTATCCATGGAGGTCCAAGGCTGACCGTGAGGGTGGAGAGATCATCACTGTTCTGCGCTCCCCTGACGGGTGGACAAGCGGTGTCATCGATGCGATTGATGAGCGCACTGCGATTGTCGCCGTACCGAATTGCCACTGGACCGATGGCAGCATTGTCGACCTTGTTGCCGTTGGAAGTGCGGCTAGGGAGGTCGGTGCCGCTCTTGTCATCGATGCAAGCCAGTCCTTTGGTGCGTTGCCACTCGACGTGAGCGCCGTGAGGCCTGATTTCGTCGCCACCGTTGGATACAAATGGCAGCTTGGCTTCTATGGCCTTGGCTATCTGTGGGTGGCAGAGCAACACCGCATTGGTGTTCCTCTCGAAGAGGGCTGGATCGTGAGAAAGGACGCAGACAACTTTGCAGGCCTCGTTGACTACACGGACAGCTACGAGCCGGGTGCCAGGCGTTTCGACATGGGTGAGAGGTCCAATTTCATTGGAGTGGCGATGGCGAATGCCGCAGTCGATCAGATCTCTTCGTGGGGAATACCCGAGGTCGCATCGACTCTCGAAGCGGTCACGGCGAGAGTCGCTGAGGGCGTCAGAGATCTTGGATGGGTTGTCGCCCCTCGAGAGCAAAGGGCACCCCACCTCATCGGTGTCCGCCATCCCCGTGGCCTGCCCGATCGTTTGGCTGACCGGTTCTCCGAAGCGCACGTCTCAGTGAGTGTCCGTGGTGATTCTGTTCGCATCGCTCCTCACCTCCACACCACTGACAGTGACGTTGATCGGTTTTTCGAGGTCCTTTCGGGCTGACGACCGATCGTCAGATCGCAGCGAGAGCCTCGTCGAGATCTGTCAACAGGTCGTCGACGTCTTCGATACCAGTCGAGTATCTGATGAGCCCTTCGGGTATGCCGAGAGCCACCCGTTCCTCAGCTGTGCATTCGACGTGGCTTGTGGTTGCCGGTGGTCCAACGATCGTCTCAACCGATCCAAGGTTCGCCGCCGAGTGGGCGAACCGAAGGTTCGGCAGGAAGGCACGTACGAGGTCAAGGTCGTCGCCGATGCTGAAGCTCAGCACGCCACCGAAGCCACGCATCTGACGTGCCGCCACGTCATGTTGCGGATGAGAAACGAGTCCCGGATAGTTGACAACTTCCACCTTGGGATGAGAGAACAGATACTCGGCGACCCTCTGCGCGCTTGAGTTCTGTCTCTGGACGCGCAGTGCGAGCGTCTTCATCCCCCGAAGGAGCAGGTATGCGGACATTGGGTGGAGCGACGCACCGTTGATCTCTCGGTAATGGTAGATCCGGTCGATGAGGGCATCCGTACCCACGACAACACCACCAAGGGCGTCAGCGTGCCCTCCGAGAAACTTGGTTGCGCTGTGGATCACAAGGTCCGCGCCGGTCTCGATCGGGTTCTGGTTGATCGGTGTGGCAAATGTGTTGTCCACAACGACAACAGCGCCCTGGGCATGACCTGCGTTAGTGAGTCGCTCGAGATCGAGGATCTTCAGCGTCGGGTTCGTCGGTGTCTCGAGGTAGAGCAGATCGCATCGTCTGTCGATTGCATCCTCGATGGCCTCCGAATCTGACGTGTCGCAGAGCTCGACCTCGATCCCATACCGCGGAAGGAACTCGGTGAATAGGACGCTTGTACCGCCGTAGGTGTCCTTCACGCTGACCACTCGTGACCCAGGCTTGAGTAGTGCATGGAGCGTGTTGGATATCGCTGCCATGCCCGTCGATGCTGACGTTGATGCCTCACCGCCCTCGAGGAGCCTGATCTTCTCCTCAAATACCGCGACAGTGGGATTCGTGTTCCTTGAGTAGATGTGACCTTCTGTCCGGCCAGCAGCAACATCCAGCCAGTCATCGAGATCGTCGTAGCCGAACGAAACACTGTGTACAACCGGGACCTGGGTTGCGCCATCAACGAGGTACCGGTCCTCGCCGCCCCACACCGAGATCGTGCCAAGCGACGCAGATCGTTCAGTGGACATGTCATGCCTTTCCATCGAAAAGTTCAACATCAGGCTAGAACGCGTGACTAACCACGATGCGCGATGTCGACGTTGCTCCACAGGCGTTG
>JAMBLH010000309.1 GCA_023336875.1 Actinomycetes bacterium | reverse complement strand
TTCACACGAGCGCACCTCGTGGCTCGTGGCAATGAGATCGACATCACTGGTGACGAACGCGAGATCTCTCTCGCTCACACCGTCCTCGATGAATTGCTTGTGCTCGTGCAGGAGGGTCAGAGCCTCGACGCAGACCGTGTCGATCGTGTCATTGACATGGTCAAATCTGACGTGCCGAGGCCGTCGGGTGTCTTCACTGATGCGATCTCTGTCGGCAGAGGCAAGGTCGTTCGACCCAAGACCCTTGGGCAGAAGAGATATCTCGATTCGATCAGGGAGAACACCCTGGCGTTCGGCATCGGCCCAGCTGGCACCGGGAAAACGTACCTTGCAATGGCGGCTGCCGTCGAGACCCTGCTCACGGGCGCGGTACGCAGGATCATCCTTTCGCGGCCAGCTGTTGAAGCAGGAGAGCGTCTTGGATTCCTCCCTGGGGATCTCGCAGCGAAGGTCGATCCCTACCTCAGACCTCTCTACGACGCCCTGTACGAGATGCTCGGTCCTGAGCAGACCGGAAGGCTGATGGACGAGGGCACCATTGAGATCGCGCCTCTCGCCTATATGCGCGGTCGCACGCTCAACGACGCCTTCATCGTGCTCGACGAGGCGCAGAACACGACTCCTGAGCAGATGAAGATGTTTCTCACACGCCTCGGGTTCAATTCGAAGATGGTTATCACAGGAGACATCACCCAGATGGACCTTGGCGATGGTCGACCCTCAGGTCTCAAGGTCATCAGAAGAGTTCTTCACGGTGTGGAGGGTGCTGGGTTCATCGAACTCACGGGAGATGATGTGGTTCGGCACCGAATCGTTGCGGCGATCGTCCAGGCGTACGAGCAGTACGAGAACGAGCAGAGGAACCGCTCATGAACGAATGGGTGCTCGAGAACAAGCGCACGGTGAATATTGGAGTCCTGGTCGCGACGATTCTGCTCGTATCGATCATCCTTGGCATCGGCTATGAATCAAACGCTGACATACCTCCAGAAATGGCGATCGGTCAGCCGTCGCCCGAGACGTTCGTTGCTGACCGATCGATTGACGGAATCTCTGATCCGGAGAAGACGGAGGCCGCTCAAAACAACGCTGCGAACAACGTTGCGGCGCCGTACACCACGAACCGGGCGACCGATCAGGGTGTCGTGTCCTCCATCAACGCCTTCTACGCCCAGCTCGATGCAGGCGCATTTGGGGAAGCGCCTGAGATACCCAACACAGAGGTGCCTGATGTTGTCGGGATGACACCAGACGAAGCACAAGCGGCTGCCGAAGCAGCCAATCTCGAGATTATGGTTGTCGGTTCTGTTGAACCTCCGGACGAGGAATCGGACGGCACCGTTGCCTCCCAAGTACCCGCCGCAGGCGCGACTGTCCAAGAGGGCGTCAGCATCGGCATCGTCCAGTACGTTCTGGGGAGTTCCTCGACAACAGCGGGGGACACGACCACAAGCACGATCCCTGAGACGACGACAACGACGCTTCCGAGAGTGAGCGCAGAGGTCCAGATAGCCGAGCTGCTCCAGAACTACGCCATCCTCACCGAATCGACGATCGCCACCTTCGTCGACCTCCATGACAAGGACATCGACCGCGTGTTCGAGGGGGACCAGTCCGTGTTCCCTGCAATGCAAGCCACATCACTCGAGTGGGCAACCGAGGAGCTGAGCGACGGGATCAGAAGTCAGACCGAACTCAGCAATGTCCAGCAGAAGTACTTGAATCCGACCACACGGCCGCCGATCGCCATTGTTGGACTTCCCGAGGAGGACCTTAAGGACACCAGTAACTCGATTGCCACCCTCGTGGCGACGAGGCTTCAGATCAACGAGTCTGTCGACGAAACCGAGTGGGCGATTCAGAGACAGGTGGCTCGTGATGCTGTTCCTGATCAGACGACGGGCTATTCCGGCGGTGATACGATTGCCGATGAGGGAGAGTTGCTCACGTCCGTGCAGGTGACAGCGATCACTCAACTCGAGCTGTACAACCCAGAGATCAGCACTGTGGTGCCTCTCTCGGCTCTGATCCTCTTTGGCATCATCAGCATCGTTGTCACCGCCTTCCTTCTCGAAAGGATCGCGCCCAAGATCCTCGATCGCCCGCGCCGTGTCGCACTGATCGGGATAATTCTCGTACTCGCAGCTGCGGCATCGCGAGTCCCCGAAATCGTCGCTGGTTCCAACCATGCCGTCGGGTACATCATCCCTGCAGTGGCGATCGGGGTTATGGCATCCATTCTCTTCGACCAACGAACGGCCCTGCTCATGTCAATTCCCATGGCTGGGTTCACAGCGATATCGACTGGTGATATAGCGTTCACCGTCTTTGCAGGTATCGCTGTCGCCATTCCGGTTGCGTTCGTTTCCAGCGTCTCCACCAGGTCGCAGCTCCGTTTGTCGGTGCTTGGCTCAGCGGCGGTCGCCGCCCCCGTCGCCGCAGGGCTCGAGTATCTCTTCGTTCCGGAGCACACCGGATCTGCTGCTCTTCAGGCAGCGGCGTGGGCATTCATCGGTGCTCTTATCGGTGGCTTCATTGGCCAAGGGCTTGTCTCGTTCCTTGAGAATGCGTTCGGGATTACGACGTCGATGTCACTTCTCGATCTTCTCGATCGCAATCACCCCGCCCTTCAGCTTCTCGAGGAGAAGGCACCTGGCACGTTCAACCACTCAATGCTCGTTGGTTCGATCGCAGGCAAGGCAGCCCGCTCGATCGACGCGGATCCGTTGCTTGCCCAAGCCGCTGCCTGGTACCACGATCTGGGTAAGACCGAGCGTCCCCAGTACTACGTCGAGAATCAGTTGGGATACAACCCGCACGACGAGCTACCACCGGAAGAGTCGGCCGAGATCATCCGGTCCCATGTCGTCGAAGGGCAGTCGCTTGCGGTTCAGTTCCGGATTCCCGACGATGTTGTCGACGGCATAAGGATGCATCACGGCACGAGCTTGATGCGCTACTTCTATCACAAGGCGCTCACAGAGGATCCGGAGACCGATCCCGAGATGTTCAGGCACCATGGAGTGAAGCCAACGCGCAAGGAGATGGCGATCGTGATGATCGCAGACGCAACCGAAGCCGGTGCTCGTGCGTATGCCCAGACCGAGCAGCCGACAGAGGGGGGTCTCTCGAAGTTGGTCGATACGATCGTTGCGGAGAAACTCGACGATGGACAATTCGACGAGTCGTCGCTCACATTTGGCGACCTCACCACGATCAAGCGTGAAGTTGTTGCTGCGCTGGCCGCGTACTATCACGCACGCGTTGAGTACCCGGACTTTCCCGAGGCCGTCTCCGTCGAGGAGTCATGAACATAGTTGTTTCAGGCACAACTCGGGCAGACGTTGATGAGGCCGAAGTGGCAGAATTCGTAGAATCGATCCTTCGACAGGAGTCGGTCGCCGACGACTCGACACTCTCGGTCACGTTTATTGACACCGCCGCCATGAGCGATCTCAATGTCGAGCACATGTCGAAGCAGGGTCCGACCGATGTGCTCTCGTTCCCGATAGAGGATGCCGCGCCGGGCCATCCCCCAACCGCGATCGCCGGCGGGCCACCTCTGGATCTGGGCGACATTTTCATCTGTGAGGATGTTGTAGAAGCACATGCCGTTGGGCATGACGTGGCGTTCATCGACGAGCTACACCTCATGGTTGTCCACGGCGTTTTGCATATCTTGGGGTGGGATCACCACAATGACGTCGAAGCAGAGGCAATGGAACTTCGAGAGGCACAGTACTTGTCCACGATTGGACTCACACGAAGATGATCATCGTCGGGTGGGTGGTCGCGTTCGTTCTCATCGCCATCGCAGCATTGCTGCGTGCCGGGGGCTCAAGCTTGATCAGGACCCCGCGCGCCGACGCCCTGAGGGATGCGGGGGACGGCGACACTTCGGGAGCGGCGACCGCGGCGCACCTTCTTGAGAACCGCTCCGAGATACAACCTGCTCTGGGAACCACGATTACGGCGCTTGTTGTTCTCGCGGTCATTCTGATGACGTGGGCCCTCACCGACATGCTCGGTGGGATCGAACTGGGTTTTGCCCTCCTGGCAATGACGATCGGTCTTTTACTCATCGTTGATGTGATCCCCAGGTGGATCGGGCGAAACCGTCCCCGGTCCCTTGCCTACGGTCTCTCTCGCCCGCTTTCTATCGCAATTTCGATAGGGGCTGCGGCCGGTGACCTCATCGCGGACCGTGAGGACGACGAACCTGACGACGATCCCACTGACGCGGAGGAACGAGAACTGATCATGTCCGTTCTCGAGTTCACCGACACGATCGTGCGAGAGGTGATGGTGCCACGCACAGACATGGTGACTCTCGCGGGATCTGCATCCACCGATGAGGCCGTTGACCTCGTGCTTGAGAGTGGCAGGTCGCGCATCCCCGTCACCGGTGAGAGTGTCGATCATGTTGTTGGAGTGATCTATGGCCGTGATCTACTTGAGTTGTTCGATCAGGAGGCTGCAGCCAGATCGGTTCGAAAGATCATGCACGATGCGTACTTCGTCCCCGAAACCAAGCCCATCTCTGAGTTGCTGCGAGAGATGCAGGCGAACCAGCAACACATGGCAATCGTTATCGACGAGTTCGGTGGAACGGCTGGACTTGTGACCATTGAGGATCTCATCGAGGAACTTGTGGGTGAGATCGTCGATGAGTTCGATGATGAGGAGCCAATGGTCGTCGAAGTCGAAGGTGCCTGGCTTGTGGATGCCCGTCTCGATGTCGACGACCTCGCTGAGGTTGTTGGAATCGATCTGCCATCAGACGAGTGGGACACCGTTGGGGGTCTTGTGCTTGAGCTTGCTGGAAGAGTCCCTGAACAGGGTGAGACGTTCGATCACGACGGTCTGGTGTTCACCGCATACTCCGTAAAGGGCAGACGCGTTGAAAGGGTGAAGGTCAGCCGTTCATGACTCACTTCGATACACGTTCGGGATTCGTTTCCATCGTTGGTCGCCCCAATGTGGGCAAGTCGACGATCGTAAACTCGCTTGTGGGGGAGAAGGTGGCGATCATCTCGAGCCGCCCCCAGACGACCAGGAATACGATCCGCGGGATTGTCACCCTCACCGATGAAAGCACGCAGCTCGTCCTTGTAGACACGCCGGGGATTCACAAGCCAAGGACCGCACTTGGTGAGAGATTGAATACCCTTGTGTATGGATCCCTCGCCGAAGCGGATGCCGTGCTGTTCGTCCTCGATGCCACGAAACCAATCGGGCCTGGGGACAGACGGATCGCGGAGCGGCTGATGCAGGCAGAAGCCCCAGTGGTTGTTGCGGTGAACAAGGTTGACATCGCGGACAAGGACAAGGTGCTCCTACAACTCTCCGAGGCCGGTGAGTGGGACTTCGAGGCGTACGTCCCAATATCCGCAAAGAAGTCTGACGGCATGGATCTGGTCATTCGAGAACTCGTTGCTCTGTGTGAACCCGGTCCCTTCTTCTTCCCTCCCGACGCGAAATCCGATCAGCCGGACCAACTATTGGCAGCCGAGCTGATACGTGAGAAGTACCTCGCCCGGCTCCGTGACGAACTGCCTCACTCGCTTGCTGTCGTGATCAACGAACTCGAAACCCTCGACAATGGTGTCGTGCGCATTGACGCAACGGCCTACGTGGAGCGCGAATCCCAGAAGGGCATGGTCATTGGCAAGGGTGGCAAGGTGGTGCGCGATGTCGGAACTGAGGCTCGTGTTGATCTGGAGAGACTCTTTGGAACGAAGGTGTTCCTCGAGCTCAATGTCAAGGTCGAGAAGGATTGGCAGACCAAGGACGAACTCCTCGACCGCATGGGATTCTGAGAGCTATCAGCCCGCAACGTCGTCGAAGGCTGCCGCGAGGGTGAGGTCCTTGCTCGTGAGAGCGCCCTCGGAGTGCGTTGACAATACGCAGGTCACCTTGTTCCACCTGATGTCGATATCTGGGTGATGGTCTGCAACCTCTGAGCTGACTCCTATTCGGACCACGAAGCCGAGAGCTTCATTGAAGTCACCGAATACATAGGTCTTCGTGATCGACTCACCATCTCGAATCCAGCCGCTGTGGATATCGAGGAAGCTGTCGATCTGTCCGGGAGAGACGTCAGAAGGCATGACGCAACGGTAGCCAGCGTACGGACCCTCGGCGCCCGTTCTCCGGTCGTCCAAGTTCTACCGTCTACCGTCTACCGTCTACTCCTATGGCTATCCGCAACGACCAGGGCATTGTGCTGCGTGGCTACCCCTTTGGGGAGTCACATCGCATCGTGGTGCTTGTGAGCCCCAATCATGGGAAGCTCCGAACCGTTGCCAAGGGCGTGCGAAAGACCAAGAGCCGGTTCGGGGGAAGACTCGAACCTTTCACCCATGTTGACATCGTGTTGTACGAGGGGAAGAACCTGGACACGATCACCGAGGTGTCGACCATCAATGCCTATGGCGAGCTTCGCAATCACCTCGACCGAGTGCTTGCGGCTTCCACCATGGTTGAAGTGGTTGACGCTGTCGTGCAGGAGGACGAGCAGTCCATGAGGATGTTCCTTCTGCTCCAGCGGGGTCTCACTGTGCTCGACCACCGTGCCCCGCATCCAGATCTTGTGACATCGTTCATGTTGAAGGCTGCCGATGTGATTGGTGTCGCGCCAGCGCTCAGTTCCTGCGCAGGATGCGGGACGGCCGAGGATCTCAGCCGATTCAGTTTCGCTGCAGGTGGTTCGCTCTGTGAGTCTTGTCGGACGCCGGGGGCATACGCGCTGAGAGAGGGATTGGTGCCCTACATGGCTGCCGTTGAAGCAGCGGACTTTCAGACTCTCCCTGATGCTGACGAGTCCATGTCGCGCGAGGCGCTTGGTGTAACGAAACGATTCATGGAGTATCACCTTGAGAGACAACTCGAGAGCCTGGTGATGCTCAATGGCTGACCGGATCACAGTCGATGTCGACCGAGACGCGATACCAGCCCATGTCGGGATCATCATGGACGGCAACGGCCGATGGGCAAATGCGCGCGGCCTTCATCGGACACAGGGTCACGCACGGGGCGAACCTGCGTTGTTCGATGTCGTCCATGGCGCGCTCGAACTCGGTATCGAATGGCTCACGGTCTACACGTTCTCAACTGAGAACTGGGATCGCGATGAGTACGAGGTTTCGTTCCTCATGCAGTTCAACGTGGACCTCCTCGAGCGCCGGAAGGACGAACTCAACGATCTCGGTGTCAGGGTTCTCTTCATGGGCGATGTCGACGATGAGCGCGTACCTCAGGAGCTCAGGGATCGCATTCGGTCCGCAGAGGAACTAACGGCTGACAACACAACCATGACCATGGTGTTCGCCTTCAACTACGGGGGCAGAGTCGAGATCGTGGACGCCATCAAGCGGGTTGCCGCAGATCTTCTTGCAGGGGAACTGAGACCTGGCGAGATCGACGAGCAAACGGTCATGGATCACTTGTACCTCCCTGACATGCCTGATCCTGAGCTTGTGATCAGAACGAGCGGCGAGCAGCGAACTTCGAACTTCCTTCTGTGGGAGGCGGCCTACAGCGAGTATGTGTTCACTCCCGTGCTCTGGCCTGACTTTGACAGGGACGAACTTGCACGGTGCATTGCCGAGTACCAGGGCAGGGATCGTCGATTCGGGGGAGCGGTCGATGAATCGTTCACCGAGTCCGCCGGGTAGCATCCACCTGCCGGCAACGGCAGCGCCCAAGAGAACCCTCGACATCAGGAACCAGTGATGCCAGCCGATTTCGACACGATCGTCAACCTCGCGAAGAAGCGCGGTTTCGTCTTCCAATCCTCAGAGATCTATGGGGGACTTCGCTCGGCATACGACTACGGCCCCCTCGGCACGGAGCTGCTTCGCAACGTCAAGGACCAGTGGTGGCGGTCGATGGTGAGGATGCGCGACGATGTTGTCGGTTTGGATTCAGCGATCCTCCAGGCACCCGAGGTCTGGGAGGCCAGCGGTCACCTCACCTCATTCTCTGATCCTCTCGTTGAGTGCCGCGAGTGCAACGCTCGACATCGCCTCGACAAGCTGAAGGACACCAACAAGTGTCCAACGTGTGGAAACTCGGGCACGTTCACTGAGCCAAAAGAGTTCAATCTCATGTTCAAGACCCACATGGGCCCCGTCGAGTCCGAGGACAACGTTGTGTATCTGCGGCCCGAGACCGCCCAGGGCATCTTCATTAATTTCGAGAACGTGCGCCGGTCCGCCCGGATGAAACTCCCGTTCGGTATTGCCCAGATCGGCAAGTCTTTTCGCAACGAGATCACACCGGGCCAGTTCGTGTTCCGAACCCGTGAGTTTGAACAGATGGAGATGGAGTATTTCGTCCACCCCGATGATGCAGCCGAGGCATTCGAGGAGTGGGTCGAAACACGGCACAAGTGGTACATGGACCTTGGCATGTCACCTGAGAACTTGAGGCTGCGTGAGCATGACACCGATGAACTCGCCCACTACGCAGACGGCACCTATGACGTCGAGTACCTGTTCCCGTGGGGATGGGACGAGCTCGAGGGCATCGCGAATCGGACAGATTTTGACCTCAAGGCTCATATCGAGCGTTCAGGTGAGGATCTCACCTACTTCGACCAGGAGGCTGATGACCGTTTCGTACCGTATGTGATAGAGCCTGCTGCAGGTGCAACGCGGACGACGTTTGCATTCCTCATCGATGCCTACTCCGAGGAGGAGGTCAAGGGGGAGACGAGGATCGTGCTGAAACTCGATCCACGCCTTGCACCCATCAAGGTCGCAATTCTC
>JAMBLH010000308.1 GCA_023336875.1 Actinomycetes bacterium | reverse complement strand
GTCGCGATTGGAACGACTATCACGTACGCTGCCGCTGTCCTTACGTCGGAAGCCGCTGAATTGTCATCCTTCATTGGGCTCTTCCTCCCGTTCATTGGTGCAACGGTGTTTGTGCTCCTGATCTCGGTTGGTATCCGCACACAGCTCGAAGCAGCCGATGCCGCGTATCGATCCGTCTCGCACCAGGGAGCCGAACTTGCCCGCCAGGAAGAGGAGCTGACGCGCCTCTATGAGGTCTCGCGCACGATCGGAGCCGGCTCGAAACTGGACGAAGTGCTTCCCGAACTGATCGGGCGAGTTGCTGATTCCGTGAAAGCACGGATCGGTCTTGTGCTGCTCTACGACGCATCTGCCGAACGCCTCGAATTGATGTCCCCCATCTGGGTGTCCGGGCACACGGTGAGCGCAGACGAGTTCAGCCTTGGACTTGATGAGCCGGGCGTCTCCCAGCGAGTGTTCATGAGCGGAGATGCAACGGTCGTCAACGACACCACGACAATCGAAGCGCGCGATCGGCTTGCCGATGAACTTGAAGCAGAGAGAATCGCGGTTGTTGCCATGCGTGTCGAGAATCGCACCATCGGCGTCCTTCTTGTTGGCGACAAGGAGACAGACTTCACAGACGAGGACATAACAACTCTCAAGTCAGTCGCAGCGCCAGCGGCACTCGTATTGAATCAAATGGCCCGATTCGAAGAGGTGCGATCAACAGGCGAAAGAATGACAGAGCTCGCTCAACTCAAGACCGATTTCGTCTCCGTTGTTTCACACGAATTGCGAACGCCTTTGACATCGATCATCGGTGCAATCGGCACACTGCAACGTCCTGAATTGCTCCCCGAGGACCCTCGCGCGCAGCAACTGATCGCGATGGCCGCCAAGCAGGCGAATCGCCTACGGACTCTGATTGAGGATCTCCTCGTCATGTCCCGTATCGAGGCGGATGCTCTCCCAATACGTCCTGAGGAGATCGACCTCGAGCCGTTCCTCGCCGAATTGTTGGAAGCTCTCCCGAGTGGGGACAGAGTCACCCATCAAGCATCTCCTGGCGTGGGGATCGTTGTTGCCGATCCGGATCACCTTGCACGAGTCGTCACAAACCTCGTCGAGAACGCTACGAAGTACGGAGGCGATGGTGCAATCGAGGTGATCACGGCCAGCAATCGCACCGAGGTCAACCTCTCCGTCATCGACCACGGGCCTGGTATCTCATATGAACAGCACGAGGTCATCTTCGAACGATTCACACAGCTCCAGCCGCACGCCACCAGATCGAAGGGGGGTGCTGGTCTCGGGCTGTCGATCGTAAAGGGTCTCGTCGAAGCTATGAACGGAAGGGTCTGGTATGAACCCACACCTGGAGGCGGGGCAACGTTCACCGTTGCGATTCCAACGGCGGCTGCTACAGCCCCTCAGTGATACCGGCAGCGACTGCGTGGAATCCTCCATCAACATGGACGATCTCGCCCGATGTTGCAAGGGCGAAGTCTGACATCAGCACGCAGGCCATTTTCGCGACAGGCTCAGCATCTGATGTGTCCCAGCCAAGGGGTGCACGAATCTCCCAGAGCCCATCGAACTGAACGAACCCTGGAATCGATTTCGCTGCGATCGTTGCCAGAGGCCCTGATGCGACAAGATTCGATCGAATGTTCTCTGCGCCGAGATACCTCGCCAGATACCTATTGACTGACTGGAGTGCTGACTTCGAGACACCCATCCAGTCGTATGAGGGCCATGCCGTCGAATTGTCGAAATCGAGACCGACAAGCGCTCCGCCACCTGCCTCGTTGAAGAGAGGCCTGAGACCCGCTGCAAGCGTCTTGTAGGAGAATGCTGATGTGAGAAAGGCGATCGAAGCAGACTCAGGAGGAGTTTCCATGAACGATCCACCCAACGCATCCTCGGGCGCGTACGCAATCGCGTGCAACGCACCGTCAAGACCTCCCCATTTCGCTCCGAGGTCGGACACAAGCGCAGCCATGTGGTCGGGATCGGTGATGTCGAGTTCAAACACGTCAGCTTCCTCCGGCAGGCGCTTCGCTGACCTGCGCGTGAGTGAGAGACCGCGACCGAATCCGGTCAGCACAACTTCGGCACCCTGCTCCTGCGCTACGCGCGCAGCGTGCCAAGCGATCGAATCATCTGTGAGAACGCCTGTGATGACAAGCCGTTTGCCCTGAAGCATCGAACCCCTCTCTTCCTAGGTGACAAAATAATAGCCAGAGATCCTACGACACATTCGCCCACGCACGAAGACCAAGACCCATGACGAACAGCAGGAGGATTCCGTAGGTCAGCGCAGGCTTGCGTGCCATCGTCGAGCGATAGACATACGCCAGGCTGAGCGTTATGACGATGACGACACCGTAGAACACATGAAATGCGTTGCCTGGCCTCACGTCGTTGCTGTAGAGGTACACACCGGCGACGACCTGGAGGAGTATCGCGACTATCGCAATGCCCCTTGCCCACTCAAACCCCCTGGGTGGCGTGCGTTTCATCAGAGCCATGACGAGACCCCACACCCCGACGAGGCCCGTCGTTGCAATCGCCACGTAGAACCAGTTCTGGTGGAATGCGAGAACAGTATTCATTGCGACGGGTGCCCTTGACTTTGATGAGACGACAGACCGCTAGGTTATCGCCATGGTCGAACTCCACCCACACGACATCGCGCACGGCGGTGAGGCCGTTGCACGCAAGGACGGAAAAGCACATTTCGTTGCAGGCGCAATGCCTGGCGAGATAGTCGAAGCCGCCATCATCGAGGATCGGGGCTCCTGGGCAAGAGCAGCCCTCGTCGAGGTGATTGAGCCGTCCCCCCACCGACGCGAGCCGCCCTGTCAGTATGCGGACGTATGCGGAGGCTGCCAATGGCAATTCGCAGACGGCGATACTCAGAGAGATTGGAAGAAAGAGATTGTCTTCGGCCAGCTACAGCATCTCGGCCGGCTCGTTGACCCGATTGTCCACGATACGGCCAAGGTCGGTCCGGACCTCGGCTATCGCAACCGAATGGACTTCCATGTCGTCGACGGCCGCCCTGGGCTCTATCGACCACGAAGCCACGACATCGTTCATCTCGAGCAGTGTCCGCTTCTTGTACCGGCACTCCAGGAAGTGTACGAACGTCTTGGTGACCTTCACGGCGTCGAGCAGCTCACGTTGAGGGCCGGCACACGAACGGGCCAGGAACTGGCCATCGTCGAGGGGGAGATCCCCGATGATGCCGGGGAGTGGGGGGTTCCAGTGGCTCAACGCACCAACACGTCCGTCCGACCGGCGATCGGCACTCCGCTTCTGTCTGAGATCGTCGGGGATGTCGTCTTCGAGATTCCGGTGAACGGCTTCTTCCAGAGCAATACTCCTGGAGCAGACATGCTCGTCGACCTGGTCGCGGACGCCTTGGACGTACAGAGCCATGAGACCCTCCTCGACGGATTCTGCGGCGTAGGCCTATTCGGTGCAACAGTTGGCCAGAGTGCCGCGAGAGTCATTGGTATCGATTCCTCCAGGGAAGCGATCGTTGCCGCTCGAAGGAACCTCGACACCGTTGACATCGAGCACAACCTGCTGGTGGGTTCCTTCACCAAGGACATCGAGTCACTCGACGAGTACTGGGATGTCGCGGTGGTCGACCCGCCGAGGAAGGGTCTCGGAGAGAGAGGCGTTGAGGCCGTGACGTCCGCCCTACCTCGAGCCGTCGCGTATGTCTCCTGTGACCCCGCAAGCCTTGCCAGAGATGTAAGAATCTTCGGAAATCTCGGCTACGAATTCGTCGAGGCGACCCCGGTGGACCTCTTCCCACAGACCTTTCACGTCGAGACAGTGGCACTTTTGGGTAGACGGTAAACGGCAGGAAGACATACGACATACGACAGAGAGAGTCGGTCATCGTGAAGCGGAGCGGTCGTGTGTCGGACGTCGGCGGCCGCAGGCCGCTTACATTTCGTCGAGTAGCTGCTGACGCTTTGCTTCGTACTCTTCCTGAGTGATGTGACCCTGGTCACGCAGTTCGGCGAGCTTCTGGATTGCTTCTGCATTCGCTGCGCCACCACGCTCGGATGCCGCGGGCTGTGGCGGCGGCGTGGGTCCACGACTCAGATAGAGAGTTCGTTCTTCTCGTGCTCGGTAAAGTTCGGTCTGGAAGATGTCCGGATGGGGGATGTCCTTGAACTTCGACTGCCCCGATGTACCTGCTGACTCAACAAGTAGATCCCCAGCTCCGATCATCCGTTCGATCATCGATTGCGAGAAGTTCACGTTCGTGATGTTCTCGAGCGGTATCTCGATGCCGCTCTTGGATACAAGCCCGCGACGTGTCATCAGCCGCTCGGTCGTCAGCACATAGAGGCTTGTCCACCATGTCAGCACCGGTTGGACAACGAGCCAGATCGCAAGACCGATGTACACGACAAGGATGAGCCAACCGACCGAGCCGAGATTGAACCACCTGAGGATCAGGGCCAACCCGATCGAGAGCAACAGAAACCACCCTATCGGTACGAACAGCAGTTTCCAATGGGGACGAAACGTTGTGATGATGGCTTCGTCGTCGGTGAGTGTGTCTTCAGGCCAAGGCATGACAGCATTCTACGTTCCCTCGCGGCGCTGTGGCACTCACCGCACCCCGTTCCCCGTGGCTGCTAGCTGACAGCTGACTGCCGACAGCTGACACCTGACAACGCGAGAAACCCCAAGGAAGCCGAAGCCCCCTTGGGGTGTTCTCAACCTCACCTCAGATCTTTCAACCTTTGGCTCGGCCACTCCGCAAGCGGAGTGTGAGCTATGAGCCGAAGCTCACAACCTTCCTTCGGACCGTCAGCCGAGGCTGGTGCGGCGGGGCTTTCACCCCGGCCCACCTTGCGGTGGTTCCGTCGGTCGAATCCGTTGCCGGACCCTGACCGGGTTTTACGCCGGTCCGCCTCCGGTTTCCCTTCGGCGTCCGCATCGGGTTGCCCCTCTGCGTGAAATAAACAATGCCATGACCGACGACTCCATGCAAGCCGAAACGCCGGTTCGTTTTCGCGAACTGTTCCAAGTTTTCGCGACCGCGCAAAGTAGCCAAAAACCACACAAAAGAACACGTCTCCTTTCAGGGTGGGACGGTCGTGAGCCGTTCCTGTTGTCCCACCTTCAGGGTGTGCTGTCGCGTCATGGAGCGACACTTGTGCGGCGTCAGATCCGCAACTCTTGAAG
>JAMBLH010000307.1 GCA_023336875.1 Actinomycetes bacterium | reverse complement strand
CCACAGAAGATCTTCATCACGGCCCCAGCCTTTGTCGTGATGAACAACGACATCGCAATCTCCTATGCGGCTCTCAAAGACATGATCGCCGGCGGCTACACGGCAACGATGGTGATTGGCATTCCAGTCTTCATGTACTGGTGGCAGGGGCGCCAGGAGCGGGCAGAGGCACCAAAGCCAACACCGGTCTCGAACTACGGTCGCCCAATGCGAGTCGATAACTGATGGCCAAACAAGCGTGGCTTGAAACGCCGCCATTTCGCGACGACTATCAACTCGCCAAGGTTGACACGGCCTACATGACTGCGGCTGTGAAGCCGAAGCAGTTCATTCACATCGACGAGTCCGAGTGCATTCTGTGTGCTGGATGTGTTGATATCTGCCCATGGAAGTGCATCTTCATCCTCAGCCCTGAAGTCATCTCCGAGTCGTTTGGTGTCGACGATCCGAACACGAATCCTGAGAACCAGGCGTTATTCGTCATCGACGATACCGAGTGCACTCGCTGCAAACTGTGTGTTGATCGATGTCCAACGAACGTGATAACGATCGGCAAGTTCGCAGGATCGATCGCGGCTCAGTCAGACGAGGTCGAAGCGGCCCCGTGGGATTTCGACTCGGGAAACCGCGACACGAAGAGCGGCTACGCCTACGGCGTGCGCTGGTAGCAGAGGAGACGACGCGTTGGCAGACGAAAAAGGGAGAGGCGGCATCAAAGAGGCCGTATCCGGACTGGGAGACCATGTCCAGAACTCACAGGTGTGGAATTCGATATTTCGCCCTGGCTCCCCGATGCGAGCAGAGAACAGCGATTCTCCAAGGAACCGTTCCTATGTGATCATGAACAATGTGCTGTATCACCTCCACCCGGTGAAGGTGAAACGCCACGGCGTCAAGTTGTCCTACACGCTCTGTCTCGGCGGACTGAGCTTCTTCTTGTTCATCCTGTTGACGATCACGGGCATCTTCCTGATGTTCTACTACAGACCTACCTCGCCACAGGCCTACTTTGATCTCCAGGCGCTCGCGTCGGATGTCGCATTCGGGCAGTTGGTTCGCAACATGCACCGTTGGGGTGCCCACCTGATGGTGATCACGGTGTTCCTGCACATGAGTCGTGTGTTCTACCACGGTGCCTACAAGCCCCCGCGCGAATTCAACTGGGTGGTTGGCATCGTGTTGCTCGTCCTCACGCTGCTGCTCTCCTTCAGCGGCTACCTGCTTCCCTGGGATCAACTTGCGCTGTGGGCCGTCACTGTTGGTACCAACATGGGCTCCTACGCGCCCGTGTTCGGCAATCAAGTGACGTTCGCGTTGATCGGTGGCGTCCAGATCACTGCTGATACTTTGCTGCGTTTCTACGTCCTCCATGTCCTTTTCCTCCCGTTCATCATCACCATCTTCATGGCCGTCCACTTCTGGCGGGTCCGTAAAGACGGTGGCATATCAGGACCCCTCTAAGGAGATACCGTGGCGCAGCTACCAGATAGTCTCCTCAGGAGGTCAGCCGAAGCCAGAGCGAAGGCGGAGGGCAGACCTGTCGATGAGATCCTCGCCGAGATGAAGGGAGAGGCGCCGCCTGCGCCAGCGCCTCCTGCGGCTGCCAGTTCTCAGCCGTCAGACGCCGGTGGCGGACGTGATCTGGCCGCGGAATCGGGTACCTATGGGGTGCCAGTTCCACTTCTCGAAAGGTCGATGTTCGCCAGAGCCAAAGCGGATGGGACGCCCGTGCCGGCAATGGCTGGGGTGGGTGCGCCTGCCGCTGCGGCGTCAGCTGTCAGCTCTCAGCCCTCGGCTGCGCCTGCCCCGCAAGCACCGAGCGGTCCGCCGCCAGGAGTGCGAACTCAGCGCCTGCTCACGGTTGTCAAAGCGGGCGCGATCCAGGGCACGGAGAAGGAGCCCCAGGACAAGGTCAACGTGTGGCCGCACCTGCTCGCAATCGAGTTCGTTGCTCTTCTGGTTGTGCTCGCAGCCCTGACGCTCCTCTCCGCTTTCGTCGATGCCCCGCTCCTTGAATTTGCCAACTTCAACGAACAGCCGAACCCATCGAAGGCTCCGTGGTACTTCCTTGGACTCCAGGAACTGCTCGCCTACTTCGACCCAATGGTTGCAGGGATCATCATTCCGACCTTCGGCATGATCGCTCTCGCGTTCATTCCCTACGTCGATAGAAACCCATCTGTGAGGCCGTCTGACCGTAAGTTCGCCATTGCAGTCTTCACCGTGTTCTTCATGGCAGCAGCCGTTGTCACGATCTTCGGTTCGTTCTTCCGAGGGCCGGGGTTCAACTTCGTATTTCCCTGGCGAGACGGGATATTCTTCGATGACCTGCTGACGATTCTCGAATGAGTGATTCACAATGAGTACAACAACCATCTTCATCGTGTTTGTCATCATTGCGGCGGTGATTGCGGCGGTTGGCATCATCGTCGTGGCATCTCGGCGACAAGATGCCGACGGTGCCGTCACCCAGGGTGAACTCGACCGCGGCGCCAAGAAGGCCGACCAGGCGAAACGCAAGGCCATGGCCCAGGCGTCAGAGGCTTCCAATGGCAGTGTTGCCACGGCAACGATGGTCGCTGCGCCAGCGGAGTACGTTGAGGACAAGCCGCGGGTCGACGTGACCGCCGATGAGTACGGTGTGACGCGCCGCAAGTTCTTCAACCGAGCGATTGGGCTGGTCTTCGGTCTATTCATGATCCAGTTTACGATCGCCAGCCTCGCGTTCATCTGGCCCAAACTGAAGGGTGGGTTCGGCTCACCTGTATCGGCGGGTTCCTTCGAGGCCATCAAAGCTGAGGTCATCCAGGGAGGAACTGTCATCCCGAAGTTCGTCGCGGCAGCGCAATCCTGGGTTGTTCCCTTCGAGCTCGAGGAGTTACCCGGATCGTCGTATGAGGAGACGCCGTTCGTCATTGCAGGTGGAGAGTCCGATGGAGTTGGGCTGATGGCCCTCTGGCAGCGATGCGTGCACCTTGGCTGCCGTGTGCCGTCGTGCGAATCCTCCCAGGGCTTCGAATGCCCATGCCATGGTTCGAAATACAACAGGCATGGTGAGTATGAGGACGGACCTGCTCCGCGCAACCTCGACCGATTCGCCGTGAGCGTGAACCCGGGCGGAGAGCTCATCATCGACACCGGGACGATCGTGCAAACGGCAAGGTCAAAGAACAAGACAGTGGGCTATCCCCAGGGCCCATTCTGTGTGGGGTAGAGACACCGTGAAGTACCTGAACATCGTGCTCGCCGCAGGCGACGAGGCTGAACCGGCCGCATCGGGCCGCGGGCTCGGAATTGGCGCGGTTGCGCTCACTCTTGTCGTCGTCCTGCTTCTCGTATGGATGGCGTACCTCGTGCTCAACTCACGTCGATCGAGAGCAGCATCACAAGAGGTGGCACCTCCAAACCAGTCGCAGGGGATATCAGACGACGAGCTTGAGAACAGGAAGCTGACCCGGGTCCTGCGTGCTGCACTATTCGGGTCGATTCTGATGGCGGTCATCATGCCTTGGTACGCGCTGAATGAGCCCGGCCGCCAGGAAGCGTTTGCTGAGTCGACGATCGAGGCCAACGTCGAGGAGGGCGAGCATTGGTACTCGCCGGAGGGTTTCGCGTGCCAGGACTGCCACGGTCCCGAAGGTGTCGGCGGCGCTGCTGCGTTCGTCGAACCCAGGTCAGGTGTGG
>JAMBLH010000306.1 GCA_023336875.1 Actinomycetes bacterium | reverse complement strand
TGACTCTGGCCCCGCTACCAGGGTCTTCCTCCAGGATGCACTCGGCTGCCGATTCGAGTGCTGCCCGGTACTCAGCCTCGCTATAGCGGGTCTGGTTCCACGGTTCGTAGGTGACGTGCACAAAGGCTCCATTGCTGCCATCAACGAGGTGTCGCTCTCCAAGAGGCTCAGCCAGTTCAACGGTTAGCTGGTCACTGCAATCGTCACCACTGAACCTGATCGGAAACCTCTGATCCGTGGCGTTGACGGTGACTCTGTCACGCCCCTCATCGACCCCCACTTCGTAGTTCCCGTGGCAAGCCTTCATACTCAAGGTCAATGTCTTGCCATCCCCTGAAGCTTCAGCATCGAGGATGCCCGTCTGGCTTGAGCAAGACGAGACAACCAACACCACGCTCAGCAACACGAGGCCAAGGGGCATCTTCCCCATCACGGCAACTCTGGAACCGAGCCTGATGCAGTCGCGCACCTTCACCTCTCTCCACGGTTCCGATAGTACGCCTGAACCAGGAGATCGCCGTTGCAACCCATGGGCTCAACGCCAGACTGTGGACAGCCGTTCCCGGTCGATTACTACGGGTTTACGGTGATGGTGGCGGTGAACTCACCAGCGTTGTTTACGACGTCTTCGTCGTTGATTCCAAGGAAGAGGCGCCCCTCGGTGTCAGCTTCGAACAGAAGCTGGCTGCCGACCAGAAATGGTGCCCCGGCTTCGCCGATCCGCCCGATTAAGCCGGCGTGATTCGCCTCCTCGAGCCCTTCTATGTTGTACACCCGGGCTGACGGGCGGTCTGGCACGCCGTCCGGGCCAATGAGGGGTTCGTAAGTCGTCTTCGGGGTGACGGCGCCGTCGGCTTCGATCAACACGGTGTCGTCGAGGCTGAGGTCGATGCCGGTGTCGGTCCACTGTTCGGTGCCGGGCACCACGACCGACACCGGCTCCGCCGGGCCTTCAGCCGGGAGGGCTTGGGTCGTTGGCGAGGAAGCGGGCGGCATGTCGGTATTCGACGTTGCGAGCAATACCACCGCTCCAACTACGACGACGATTGCAAACGCTGCGAGCGCAACGAACCATCCCAGTGGACGTTTCGGATCCTCCGGGTTTGCCGATGGCGGGATGCCCTTTGTTGCCTTGTTCTCCGTACTCGTGGACATGTCCACGCTCCCTTCTCTTATTGCAAGAAGGAGCATTGAGTCGTCGATTCCAAGTCCATGCTCGGGAACCGGGTTGGCCTCCGCGAGACGGTCAAGGATGATTTCTGTACTCATTGCATCCCTCCTTCGATGGCAGCCTTGGGGGAGAACTGCGAACTGTCTGTCTTGTCGTAGGCCTTGCGGAGACGTTGCGTGGCCCTATGGATCCGCTGGTCGAGCGTGCTGCGGGAAACCCTGAACATCGCGGCTATCTCGTCGCGTGGGTGTTCTTCCCAGGTGAGGAGCCGGAGTATCTCCTGATCGGTGCCCTTGAGCGTTCCGAGGGCGTCGATGAGGCGTTGGTAGTCTTCGTGACGCACCACCTGGTTCGCCGGATCGGGCATTGTCTGTCGCTCGGTCGTCACGAGCTTGGCCTTCAGTGCGTCGAAGCGACTGCCCGATCGGCGCTGGTTGGCGAGCATGCGATACGCCACTGCGTAGAGCCAGCTGAGTTCGGCCTCTCCGTGTGGCACGTCGTCAATCCTCCTCCACGCGACCGCGAATGTCGAGGCAACCACGTCCATTGCTTCGTCTCGACCGATGCGACGCATGCAGTATGAAACAATGGCGTCTCTGTTCTGTCCGTAGAGGCGCTCGAAACGCACGCTGTCATTTGTGGCTTGATTCATGGCCTTCTCACGTCGGTCACCCTGTAACTGTCCGGACTCGGCGTTCGATGACAGGCCAATTATTGCTGTCATGAACTCACGATGCAGGACAGTTCACCTATGAGTTGGAAGTATCGACTCAGCAACCTTGGGGGTTGACCAGAAGGGGAGGGCGCAAGTCCTCCCCTTCTCCATCACGGATTCCGTTCTCCCTGCCGAGGGATGAAGCCCCCACGGCTCGAGACGAGAGCCACCATCCGGTATCTGGAGTCGACTGAGATCAACATCCTTACATCCGTCGGTCAACCCTCTCCGTTCCACGACCTTGCGGCATTCACATGCCGCAGGTCCTGATCGCCCAAGGCGAGCATCCGAATGTCATCCGGGAACGGTTCGGTCACGCGTCGATCAATACCACTCTTGACACCT
>JAMBLH010000305.1 GCA_023336875.1 Actinomycetes bacterium | reverse complement strand
GCGTTGACTCGGATGTCATACTTGGCGCCTTCGATGCGAAGTGTGTTCATCAATCCAACAACCCCGAGCTTTGCTGCGCCGTAGTTGGTCTGACCGAAGTTGCCGTAGAGACCCGACGACGACGTAGTAACGACAATCCGCCCGTAGTTCTGTTCACGCATGTGGCCCCAGACGGCTTTCGTGCAGATCGCCGCTCCTGTGAGATGGACGTTGACGACCAGGTCGAAGTCCGAGCGTTCCATGTTGGCAAAGGATTTGTCGCGCAGGATGCCTGCGTTGTTCACGAGGATGTCGACCCGTCCCCACTTCTCGAACGCCTTCTCCACCATTGCGTTGACCGCGTCTGGATCCGTGACATCAGCCCCGTTGGCCATGGCTTCGCCGCCCGCTTGCTCGATCTCTGACACCACCCCAAGTGCGGCGTCTGACGAGGCGCCTGTGCCATCGCGTGCTCCACCAAGATCATTCACCACCACCCGTGCCCCTCGTTCGGCAAGCGCAAGTGCGTGAGACCTCCCCAGACCATGACCTGCCCCTGTAACTATCGCTACCTGCTCATCGAATGTGATCATGACCGCGGCTCCTGTCGATTGCTCGACCACATGGTAGGAACGAGCTATCGACTGACCGATCAGTACTGCAGATAGCCACCGTCGATCGTGATGGTGTCACCTGTGTGCCACACCGAGGCGTCGGATGCGAGATACACGGCGATTCCCGCAAAGTCTCGTGGCGTCCCCCACCGACCGGCGGGGATGCGTGGCTTGACGTTTTCCACGAATCGGTCACCTTCGATGAACTCATCTGTCATTCCCGTCACCACCCATCCCGGTGCGATCGCATTGGCTCGGATTCCGTATCGACCGTACTCCACAGCAATGCCCTTGATGACCGCGATGACGCCTGCTTTGGTTGCCGCGTAATGCTCTCCGCGCGGAAAGCCAACGCCGGCAGATACTGACGAAGTCACCACGAGCGACCCCGTTCTACGGGGCTTCATGTGGTTCACGGCTTCTCTAAAGGTCCAGAAGACTCCCTCCATGTTCACGGCGAAAATGTGTTGCCACTCCTGTGTCGTCATCTCTCCGAACGGAGTCGCGAGAGCACCGACACCCGCGTTGGCGAAGACGGACTCAACATGGCCGAGAACGTCGACCGTTCCGGCGAACGCCTCAACCACGGCCTCCTCGGACGAAACGTCCACGTCGAATGAGAACACATCTCCGCCAAAGGCACTGATCGACTCGACAGCCTCCTTGTTGCGGTCTGAGTTTCGCCCCCATATCGCAACGGCGGCACCTGCACTTGCAAGCGCCTCAGCCATTCCGAGACCGATGCCGTTGTTGCCTCCGGTAACCAGAGCGGACTTGCCAGTGAGGTCGAAGAGATCGGTCATGTTGCGCGCTCCTATGGTGTTTGCTCAATACATTCTGGATGGGCCTTGCACTCTAAGCACCGAGCGTGCCACGCACGGCGCCGCTTGCAAGTGTTTTTCTGCCATCCGCTGTACCTTTGCTCCATGGGACGAATAATTGGATATCGGGGGATCAGCATCCTCTTCATTGCGGTGGCGGTGATCGCGACCGCCTGCAACACTCGTCCCACGCCCGATGTGTTCAATCCAACAACCACGTCGACAACTCTCCTGCGGAACGACGCTGCAGCCACGAGCACGCCACCGACTCT
>JAMBLH010000304.1 GCA_023336875.1 Actinomycetes bacterium | reverse complement strand
TTACGTCAACAACGTTGGATGATGACGATGATGACGATGGGTCTCTTACGTCAACAACGTTGGATGATGACGATGATGACGATGACGATTCGGTCACAACAACCATCCCTTAGTCATCTGCGAGTCTGATCCGGTCGCTATTGCGAGCTGACACCGAACCAACCACCCTCGACGAGTGAAGGGGTGGTTGGTTTATGTTGATCGTCGACATCGGGAACAAACGATGGTGAGCCGATTGTCGTGGTTGAACACGAAGTTTTCGTATACCATGCCATCTCCGGCAGAACACGGGCGACCCATAGCGGCGGCTGAGGTTCATCATGTCGACAGCTGAACACGGTACAGAGTCCCCCAACCGTGAGGTGGGGAGAAGGGAACCGAGCCATGGCCACGAAGGTCACTGCGCCATCAGTCCTAGCCCGCAAGGGTGGGTCGAAACTCAAGATGGTCACTGCGTACGACGCTCCAACCGCCCAGATAGCCGATCGTGCCGGTGCGGACATCATCCTTGTCGGGGATTCCGTTGCCAATGTCGTGCTCGGCTACGACGACACGCTGGCCGTCACCGTTGATGTGATGATCCACCACACCGCTGCGGTCACTCGAATGAAGCCACACTCTCTCGTTGTCGGGGACATGCCATGGCTGTCGTATCACTCCTCCACCGAGGAAACGGTGCACAACGCGGGTCGGTTTGTCCAGGAGGGTGGTGCCGGTGCGGTCAAGCTCGAGGGTGGCAGAAAACGCCTCGACATGATCCATGCGGTTCTTGATGCGGAGATTCCAGTAATGGGACACCTTGGGCTCACACCCCAGTCTGTTCACGCAATGGGCGGCTATCGCGTCCAGGGCAAGGAGGCCCATGCGGCCTACGAACTGATATCGGATGCCCACGCACTCTCGGATGCTGGCGTATTCGCAATCGTCCTCGAGGGTGTCCCCGATACCGTTGCTGAGATCGTCACGAATGAGATAGAGGCTCCGACCATCGGCATAGGAGCTGGCGCCGATTGCGACGGACAGGTTCTCGTCTTCCACGATGTGACCGGACTGGGTGCAGGCGAGTATCTGCCAAAGTTCGTGAAGCAGTATGCGCATCTGGCTGATGACGCTGTCACCGCGCTCGAAGAGTTCTTCTCCGATGTCGAGTCCGGTGCGTTCCCTTCAGAGGCAGAGACCTACCACATGCCCGCGGAGTCAGCTGAGATACTGCGAAATCTCTCGAATCCGTCTGACCACCTGATGGCCGACGAAGCAATGGAGCACTGAGCGCTACTGAGCGACAGCACCTCGCGCAGCAAGCTCCCTGTCGAGGAAGAGGATGGCCTGCGCGCTGTCTCCAGCGAGTTTCAGGTCGTCGAGGATCTGTGAGAAGGTCGACTCCTCTTCGATCTGCTCAGTGATGAACCAGTCGAGGAGCGGAAGGGATGCAAAGTCCTTCTCGGCCATGGCAAGGGCATAGAGGTTGTTGATGCTCGCAGTTACGTCCTGCTCCTGGGCGAGGCCTGCCTCGAATACTGCCGTGACACTTTCGAAGCCGGAGCCCGGCGCGTCAAGTGACCCGAGCTCAACTCGTCCATCACGATCCAAGACGAACTGGTAGAACTTCAGGGCGTGCTGGGTTTCTTCAGCTGACTGGGCATGCATCCAGGTCGCCATCCCCGGGAAGCCAGTGGAATCGAACCATGCCGCCATGGCGAGATAACTGTGCGCTGCCTGGAGCTCCATTGTGATCTGATCGTTGAGAGCGGTGTTCATTGCTTGATTCATCTGTAGCCACGTTTCCTTCTGGCGGATGTGAGGTTGTTGCTAAAAGATTAGAAGCGTTTCGGATTAGTCAGTTTTCGTATACCGTATGTCCAAGGGATTGCACGGACGTCAGGAGAACCCATGTTGAGGAGAAATGTGCTGCTGTCAGGTCTTGTGGTTGGAGCGTTACTGCTGGCCGCCTGCTCGAGCGGATCGTCGGATACCACGACGACGGTGACGGACGCGCCGGTTTCGGGTGGTACGGATGTCACTATCAAGGATTTTGCCTTTGGCCCAGACGCGTTGGTGATATCGGTTGGTGATACGGTGCTCTGGACGAACGACAATTCAAGCCCCACGCATACCTCGACTTCAGAGGACGGTCTGTGGGATTCAGGAGACATCCCAACAGGAAGCAGGTTCGAGCACACGTTCGAAGAAGCCGGAACCTTCTCCTACATCTGCACGATCCATCCATCGATGACTGCAACCATCACCGTGAGCGGATAGGGCGGTCTACGACCGACCCTCGGAGAGTGCGTACACCAATTTGACGACGCCATTGCTGTAAGCCATCGACTCGAGAAGCGTCAGCGGTCCCTCGCATGGCTCCGTGAAGAGCGGTACTCCCCGGCCGAGGACGACGGGCATGACATACAGCTCGAGCGTATCCACGGCGCCAGCCTGGAGTGCTGCGGTAACAACCTTTCCGCCTCCGATTACCCAGACGCGTTTTGTAACGGTTGCACAGAACACACCCATGGCGTCGCCAGTGCGTTCGGATGAGAACGTGACATTCGCTCCGTTTGGAACGTCGATCTTTCGGCTCGTCAGGACGAGCGTTGGCATATCGCCGTACGGCCAGCCAAAGCCAACAACCTGCTCGTACGTCGTGGATCCCATCACCGTTGCACCGATACCTTCGATGAAGTCGTCGTATCCAAATTCGTCCGAACCGAATTCATCGAGAAAGTGGACTGTTCCATCGGCTTCGGCGATGAATCCGTCGAGTGAGACTGCCAGGTATGCGACTACATCAGTTGCCATTGCCCTACCAGTACCGGTATTTGGTAACGGTGATCCGTATCGGGACATGGTACTTGTCGCCGAACCATTGAGGGGTCCACCCGTTGCCCTCCATCACCGGTTCGTACTTTGCCAAATACTCGTGGTTGTCGGCACATGATGGTGTATTGCTGTCGATCGTCGCGGTTCCTTCAATCACCACTATGTCGCCACCCTTGCCGTTGCCATCGAGATGGAGGGACACCCGTGGATGGTTGACAATATTGCGGGCCCTGGGGGAGTCGAGGCTGTAGACGAGGATGTCATCCTCGCTCCACAAGAACCAGATCGGCGACGTCTGTGGGGTTCCGTCTGAGGCAACGGTGGTAAGCCATCCGATTCTGTCATTGCGAAGGCGCTCGATGGCTTCTGCGCCCTTGGGGTTGCTTTCGTCGATCGTGGCCGGGTGTGTCGTGCTCATGAGGGAATCGTACCTGATGTCGTATCCGGAGATGCCGGGTAGCGTTCCCGCCATGAGATGGATTACAACCATGATCGTGATCGCTGTCCTGGCCACTGCGTGCTCGTCGACGTCCGAGAACCCGACAACGACATCGGCGACGTCGACGACATCGAGTGCTGTCTCGGTACCGCCTCAACTAGCTGACTACGACGTGCAGCAGGTACAGGTTGGCGACCGAATGATGCTGCTCGCCATTGCCGACAACCCGTCCCTTCGGCGGCAGGGCCTTCGGTTCGTCACGGACCTCGAAGATCTTGAAGGCATGCTCTTTTTCTGGCGCCACGATGGCGATCCGATCTGGATGGAGGACACACTTATCCCGTTGGACATAGTTTGGTTCAACGAGGACGGCACCTTCAAGGATCGAGCGTCCATGGACCCCTGCTCCCAAACCCCCTGCCCCAAGTTCCGCCCCGCCGACGGCCTCGACTTCCGCTTCGCCATCGAAGCCCCCCCCGGCACCCTCGACTGGATAGACCCCAGCACGGTCATCACCTACTCCGACTAGCCGCCCACGAACTCTGGCGTAGATTCCGGCAAGATATTGCCGGAATCTACGCCAGAGTGGCAGGGGTCTTCCAATCGGCGACGGGGTATGGCACGGTCGTGGCGTGGAAGACAGAGACCGTGTGCTGAGCCGAATGGCGAAAGACCAACACGGCGTGTTCACGCTGGCGCAAGCCGCCGCCGTCGGATTCAGCGATCGCACGGTACGAAGTCGGGTCGCCAAAGGGCAGTTCGAGCGGCTCCACCCGGGTGTGCTGAGTGTCTCTGGAGCACCGTCGTCGTGGCGGAGAGATGTCATCGCAGCAGTCTTCTCCGCCCCTGAGCCTGCTGCGGCGTCGCATCGCACCGCCGCGTATCTATGGGGCATGGCATCCAAACAGCCGGCTGGCATTGAGATCGCAGCCGTCCGGCACAGAAGGGTTCACCGGTCCCCATTCATACTGCATGAATCCAAGGATCTTCGGTCATCCGATATCGTCGTCGTCGACGGGATTCCCGTGACGGTCGCTCCACGAACGATCGTGGATCTCGGTGCTTCTGCGCCACCGACTGTGGTGGCACAGTGCCTTGATACTGGCCTGCGCCGACAGCTCTTTGATGTTTGGGAGGTCCACCGCTTCATGTGCCGAGTAGCTAAGCCGGGCCGAACGGGGGTCGGGACAGTCCGGCCGCTACTCGATGAGCGGTTGACCTGGACGGGCCTTACCGAGAGCGACCTCGAAGATCTTCTTCGCCGAGTGGTTTCCACGACGCCGTATCCCATGCCGGATCCCCAACATCGGATCTTCGACCTACATGGCGAGTTCGTCGGCCGATACGACTTCGCCTACCCCACGCGAATGTCGATTGTCGAGTGCGATAGCGAGGAGTACCACATGGATCCCGTTTCCTTTCAGCGGGATCGAGACAAGCAGAACCGAGCCCAGATGCTCGGATGGACGATCTACCGTGTGACGTGGCGCCAGCTTGTCGATGACCCAGCCTCGGTGCGCGCCATCATCGCCACGATCTGGACCGATTGAGCCGTCCACGCAAGTCTGGCGTAGGAATCGGCAATATCTCGCCGGAATCTACGCCAGACTGCGATTGAGGGATGCGGCGTAGACTTTGGGGGTGTTTCATATTGCGGCGTTTTATCGGTTTGCGGATCTACCTGACTTCGAAGGGTTTCGGGACCGGTTGGTTGCGCTCGGTGCTGAATTTGATGTGAAGGGCACGGTGCTTCTTGCTCCTGAGGGTGTGAACGGGACCATTGCGGGGGCGAAGGAGGACGTCGAGGTGTTTCTTGAGCTTCTGCGCTCCGATTCGAGACTCGCGGGGCTTGAGGCCAAGTGGTCCACAGCGAACGAGGATCCGTTCCTTCGGCTCAAGGTCAGGCTGAAGAAGGAGATAGTGACGCTTCGGGTCGGCGACGTCGACTCGATCAATAACACGGCGACGCATGTTCCGGCGGCTGAGTGGAACGAATTGATATCGGACCCCGACACGATCGTGATCGACACCCGCAATGACTACGAGCACGCAATCGGCACGTTCGCCAACGCTGTCAATCCTGAGACCAGGCGGTTCGGCGAGTTTCCTGAGTGGATCGAGAACCAGCCCGATATCAGGGATAAGAAGCTCGCGATGTTCTGCACCGGTGGGATCCGGTGCGAGAAGGGGACCGCGTTCCTCAGGGAGCAGGGGTTCGAAGAGGTCTATCAACTCGAGGGTGGGGTACTCAAGTATCTCGAGACAGTGGATGCCGAAGACAGCCTCTGGGATGGAGAGTGCTACGTCTTTGATCGGCGGGTGTCCGTCGGTCACGGCCTTGTCCCGGGCGATCTGGAAATCTGCCCGAACTGCAACAGGGTCCTTGGCGACGAGGACAGGGCCCGGACCAGCTATCGGACGGGTGTCCACTGCAGCTCGTGCCACGACACAATTACCGAAGACCGAAGGGTCCGTTTTGCAGAGCGTCAGCGGCAGATCGAACTCGCCGAGCAACGCGGATCAAGCCATCTCGGCCAAGCGATGTGGCCCACGTAGTACCGTGACGCCATGACAGAGATCTACTTTACGAACGTGGACGGGGCCAATGATGTCCTCGCAGAGAACCATTTTGCGTTGCTGGTTGGGATGACGCTGTACCAGCAGGTGCCGGTTGAGAAGGCCTTCTCGGGGCCAGCAGTCCTGGAGGATCGGCTTGGCGAGTCGCTCGATGCGAGATCGATCGCGGTGATGGATCCGCAGAAGCTCGAGGACGTGTTCCGTGAGAAGCCTGCACTGCACCGGTTCCCTGCGAACATGGCCAAACGAACCCAGGCTGTTGCCAACTACATCGTTGATGAATACGACGGCGATCCAACCGCACTGTGGGATGGCATCGATTCAGGTACGGAGCTTCTGGACCGCATTAGAAAGATGCCTGGCTTTGGTGATTACAAGGCGCGTGTGTACGCGGCGGTCCTCGCCCAGCAGTTCGGTATCAAGCCGGACGGGTGGGAGAAGAGCTTGCCTAATTGGCCGAACATCTCAGAGGTGAGCTCTGAGACCGACCGCACCGACATGAAGGAACGAAAGAAGGCTTGGAAAGCCTCTCAGGCGTAGCTCAACT
>JAMBLH010000303.1 GCA_023336875.1 Actinomycetes bacterium | reverse complement strand
CAGGGCCTCGTCCAATACCGCTTGGAACTGTCGTCCCTCGGCTGCGGCGATCTGGCGGACTTCGTCCAGCAACTCTGGTCTTGCTTGTGAGGAGAATTTCTGCATCATCATCCTGTCATGATACATCATGACAGAGCATGATCAAGGGTTGGTAGCCCGGATCGATGCGGGGAATGCCGACGTTCCGCTCGTCGAGGCTGGATTCGGTGCCTCGAGCCGGGTTCACTCCAGGACGCGCTCAGGACGCGTTTCGTCGAAACCTGGTGAAAGGTGCTGGCCACTGGTGAATACTCGAAACCCGGGTGCACATGCATTTCCGGGCATAACCCCCGGTCAGAGGGTATTGAGACGTTTTCCCATGATCACGGAGTCGTTGTGTGATTCGACGACTGAGAATCCGAGGTGCTCATAGAACCCAACCGCTCTGTCATTGCGGGTGGCAACGTCCATGTGGACACCAGGGGAGTCTCCAGCCCTGAGCACGGAGAACAACTGATCCATCATGAGCGATCCGATGCCTTTGCCCTGGATGGCGGGCAACAGGTCGATGTGGAAGTTCGCAGGGAACCGCTTGACCACGGCATCTGATGCCAGCTGTGGTCTGTAGATCTCTGCGATCAGTTCGTCATCGGGCGTGGCAGGGTTCGAGGCAGGGTCCACGTGCCGGCTTCGCAAGTCCGGCCACCAGGCGGTCTCACACTCAGCCTCGAAAAGCCGTGTATCCAGTGTTCCAAGGACGTAGCCAGAGGGCTTGCCTTCGTCAACTGCGGCGTAGGCGAAGGCGCTCGACAGCATCACATACGGTCCGACGTAGATCTCGCCGAGCAATCGTGGATCGTCGAACAGATGTGCTCCGTCATTGCCCGCATCGCCCGTTCTCAGACACACGTCATAGAGAGCATCGAGGTCACGTGCATCGGCCGTTCTGATCCTTGGTGTGATCACCGGCAACTCCTTGTCAATAGTGAAGCAGTCTATAAGGACTATACCACTTCGATAGCGACATTGCTAGATAGTATGAGTGATGGGTGCGAGTACTATACCAAAGCGGTATAGTACTGGTATCGACTCAGGGTATTACGTGGTGCTTTCCAAATCGGAGAACAAGGCTGAGGCTGTTACACAGAGGCTTCGCCAGCTGATCAGCACACGTGATGTCGGATCCAAGATCCCAAGCGAGCGCGACCTTTCAGATGAGTGGGGCGTCGCACGCATGACTGCTCGCAAAGCGATTGAGACGCTCACAGACGAGGGCTTGCTCGATCGTCGCCGGGGGTCAGGCACGTACGTAGCTCAGATGCCCTACGCCAGGACAGTCGGCCTCTCCTCATTCACTGCTGACATGCTGCAACGTGGTCTCACGCCGTCGACCGAAGTACTTGACTTCGACCGAGTGCCAGCGGATGGGGCCACGGCCGCGAGACTCAATATCGCCGAGGGCGACGAGGTGGTGACGTTCACGAGACTCCGCTTTGCCGACGACGAGCCGATCGCAGTTGAGACCACATGGATGCCCGCCCATCTCGTCTCAACGATGGCCGAGGAGGACCTCTCCGGCTCCCTGTTCGAGACCTTGATGCGGAAATTCAAAGTCATCCCTGGTCAGGCATCTAGCACTATCGATTCGGTGATGCCTGATGTCCCTGCCGCTTCGGCACTCGGCATCGGTGACCGTGAGCCATGTCTACGCATTCAGATGGACTATCTCGATACCAGACGAAAGCCGATCATGGCTGCTACCTGCCTGTATCGCGGAGATGAGTATCAACTTCATGTGGTGCTGACACGCAATGCCTTCGTGCCCGATACACCCCCTTCGAGCTTCGCATGACTGTCACCGTGGGTATTGACGGAGGCCAGTCCGAAATTCGCATGCGAGTCTCTGGAGAATCACGAGATGAAGCTGCGCCGGGCGTCAGCCATCTCGAATCTGATACGGCCACCTCGGTGGTCGAGGCAATCCGCCGACTGCGGGGTAATCGCTCAACACCGATCGATCGTCTCGTTGCGGGACTCACGACCATCCCTGCCACTGAGGAGGAACGGCATGACCTCGCTGTCCGCCTTGCTGAAGCGACTGGAGCCGCAGACGTCTGGGTCTGTGGGGACCAGGTCACGTCTCATGCGGGCGCATTCGAGGGAGAGACCGGCGTTGTACTGTCCGTCGGAACCGGCGTCGCCTGTCTTGCGCTCGACGGAGCAACCGGGGCGAATCGAACGTTCGACGGAGCAGGGTATCTCGTGGGTGATGAGGGAGGCGGGTTCTGGCTTGGTCGCCTCGGTATTCGAGCCGCACTGGCCGCATATGAGGGCCGCGCACCTCACACCACGCTCACATCTAGCGTCGCTGATGAGTTGGGTCCACTCGACGCAGCCGCCGCTCGGTTGCACGCGAATCCTCGAGCGGTGGACTCCATAGCTCAGATGGCAACAATCGTTCTCGCAGAGGCTGAAGAGGGCGATGCGATAGCTAACACGATCGTGTCAGATTCGGCGACGCTATTGGTGACGACCGTGTCGGCAGCTTTGTTTTTCCTGCCTTCAGGCGAGGACACTCGGGTTGCGATTGATGGCCGATTGCTCCTCAACGAGAATCAACTCCAGACAGCATTCCTCGCTGAAATGAAAAGTACCCACCCCTCCGTGGACGTGTTCCAGGCGCACCGTTCGAGCCTTGACGGTGCATGCATGCTCGCTCAACACGAGACCCCCGGTGCCTACAGCGATCTCATCACAACGTATCGGATGGAGCTATGACCACAACACGACAATCACTGCCATCAGCCGGGAGAAGATATCTGGCGGGAGCGATCGACGTTCTCGAGCAGGTCGCCACCCATCAGTGGCGGGAGATACGTTCAGGAGCTGAGAGCGTTGCTGATACGATCGCCGGTGGCGGCCTCGTCCATGTCTTCGGAACCGGGCATTCCCACATGCTCGCGGAGGAGATGTTCTACCGAGCGGGTGGCCTCGCCGCCGTCAACCCGATACTCATCGAATCGCTCATGCTTCACGCTGGGGCGGAGGAAAGCACAAGGTTGGAGCGATCGAGCGGGATGGCCACTTCGATATTCAGCGATGTGCCAATGAAGAAGGGCGACACCATGATCATCGCATCGAACTCTGGGGGGAATGCGGTGGGAGGAGAGATGGCCAGGCTCGCCGCTGACGCCGGAGCCACCATAATTGCGATCATCAGTACGCGCCATGCGGAGGCATCGGGTCCCAAGGACGACACTTCGCGTCTGGCGCTCGTAGCCGATGTCGTGATCGACAATCACGGAGCGGTCGGTGACGCAAGCATCACCATCGAGGGCCTCGACCGCATGGTGGCACCCACCTCAACCGTTGCAGGCGCTGCGATCATCAACGCCATCGTCGCCGAGGCAGTGGAGATCCTCATCGATCGTGGAGACACCGTTGAATTCTTCTCGAGTAGCAACGTTGATGGGGGAGACGCCGTGAACACCGCTCTTGTCGCCCGCTACAGCAAGGTGGTCAAAGCGCTATGACGACGACTGTGCACTGGCTCTCTGTACCCGTGGAAATCGATCGTGAGCGGTTGAACCGTGTCGCCCTTCAGTCTGGACTCACACCAACGGACGAGGACACGTCAGACCTGCTCGTGGACATCCAATGGTCCACCGAACCCGACCTCACCTATGACAGCCTCCACCGTCGCCCCACAGACGAGGCGTACAGACTTGATCTGGGCGTGACTCCGTCAGAGCACGTCACGATCACCGTCACAGGGCCGCGATCGCTGCGATGGGCCCTCGTAGATCTTCGCGAAAAGATTACCGATCCCTCGTGGGTTGAGGGGCGGATCAGGTGCAGCCCGTCGTTCGTTACACGAGGTCTGATCGAGGGCTTCTACGGGCCCCCGTGGACCCATGAAGCCCGTTTGGACATGGTTGATTTTGCAGCGCGGAATCGCCTCAACACGGTCATGTACGCACCGAAGGATGACCCCTATCTTCGCCGAGACTGGCGCGTTCCCCATGCTGAGGCGAGCCGGGACCGATTGGCGGAGATGATCGGCCGTTGCAGGGATCTCGATATCGATGCCATGGTTGGAATTTCCCCTGGCCTCTCGATGCGCTATTCGAGCGATGAAGATGCTGACTTGCTCGATGCGAAGATCGCAACACTCGTTGAGGTCGGAGCGACGTCCATTGCGCTCCTGTACGACGATATCCCCGACAGGCTCCAACACCCTGGGGACATCGAGGCGTTTCCCGATCTTGCAGCGGCACAGTGTGAAGTCGCGAACAGGGTCCATGACAAATTGCGCGTGGCTGGGATCCCGCTGGTCGTCTGCCCGACGATCTACTGGGGCGAAGGTGACGAGACCTACATCTCGGCTTTGGGCCAAGGGCTTGACCCGCGGATCGACATGTTCTGGACCGGAAGAGCGATCTGTTCACCAGCTATCACAGCGAGTGAGGCAGCTCATTTTGCAAGGGTCAACAACCGGCCACCCCTCTACTGGGACAACTATCCGGTGAACGACGTCGCGATGACCGCGGAGATGCACATCGGTGCATATCAGAACCGCGATCCGCTCCTGGCTCGATTCAGCAACGGAGTCATGGCGAACGCGATGGAGTACCCGGAGGCATCCAAGATCGCTCTGGCGACCATTTCGGACTACCTGTGGGACGCAGATGGCTACGACGCAGAGATCAGTTGGGTCAGGGCCATCACCCAAGTTGCTGGAGCACAAGATGCCGCCGCGATGCTGGCGTTCGCAGACACGGTGAGAGCGAGTTGCCTCTCGGATCCCGAACCCGTCGCTTTGACCGAAGCTCTGCAAGCGTTCGCGTTCGAGGTCGAGTACGGCGATCCAGATGTTGCTGGCGAGAAGCTCGAAGCGTTCGCAGAGGAGATCCGCCGTGCCGCAGCGAAATTGCAGGCACCCGATGTGGAGAACCGGACACTCCAGGCAGAACTTGTGCCGTGGCTCACCAAGTACGAGCTTGGTGCTGAAGCCGTCAGCGCTCTCGCTACCCATGCCTGCAGCGATTCCTCTATGACTCCTGAGGGGGTAGCCGCGATCTCACATGTTCTCGAACGACTGAAAGAAGACGACCATCGAGTATTCGGTGATGTGCTCGAGATGACACTCGCCGACACGATTCTGTGAAAGGAATGGACATATGCAAATAGCAAGTTTGAAACGAGACGGTGCGAGGCGCTTCGGCGTCGTCGCGGGCGTGCTCGTACTCGCATTGGCACTCGTTGCCGGAGCGTGCTCCTCATCCGACGGAGAGAGCAGTACCGATCCCGATGCCCCGGTAACACTCAGAGTGGCAATGGGCTCTCCAGGTGAGGCCCAGATCGAGGTATGGGAGGCCACGGCAGCGTCATTCGAAGCATCGAACCCGAACGTCACCGTGGAGTTCAACTTCCAGGATGACGATCTCTACGAGACCATCGGCCTGCCGAACCTCCTCAACGGTGGGGATGCTCCTGACGTGTACTTCGAATGGGCTGGCCAACGGCTCCAGGATCGCTATGACGAAGGCTTTGTGGCCGACATCACGGATGCGGTTCAGAATGGTGAGCTTGGCACGTACTTCGAAGAGGGTGCATACAACGGCATGGTCATCGATGGCAAGAACGTCATGGTGCCTGCCAACGCCGACGTGACGACCGTCATGTGGTACAACGTTGACATATTCAACGACCTTGGCATTTCCGTACCGACGACGTGGGACGAGATGATCGCCGCCAGCGAGATAATCAAGGCGGCTGGCGTCATTCCGATCGGAATCGGCAACAAGGATCTCTGGCCCGTTGGTAACTGGACGTCGCACATCCTGTCGCGAGCGATGGGCGAAGAAACGTACGACCAGATGCTCAAGCAGGAGATTCCCATGGATTCACCTGAAATCGTGGCAGCAATGGAATACGTCGTGGAACTTCAGCAGTCGGGAACCGTCAATGAGAGCGTCAACGCTATCGATGACAACGAAGGCGCGGAACTGTTCTTCCAGGGCAAGGCAGCTATGCATCCAATCGGAAGCTGGCTTGTATCATGGGCGATCGAATCGGCTCCGGATCTCAATTTCGACTACTTCAACCTTCCTCCGCTGGAAGGGGCAGGTACGCAGGACTCTGTTATCGCCGTCTCGACCGGGTTCATCGTGAACGCGGAGTCGAGCCATCAGGACGTCGCCATTGACTTCTTGACGTTGTTCTCTTCGCCGGAATTCACTTCACAGATGGTTGATGCCGGTGGCACGCCGCTCGCAACCGGAGCCCTCGATCGTGATGACATCGACCCCCGCATCCTGAGCCTCATGGAGATGATGCAGACCGCTGGCGCTCTTGTAGCACCCCCGGACACAGGGTATGACATCGAGGTCGCAGATGCGCTGTACGCAGCTGAGGCTGAGGTTCTTGGTGGCGTGAGCACTCCTGAAGAAGCGCTTGCGACAGCTCAAGCGAAGATCGGCGGCTAGAGCCAAGTTGACAAGGAAGAGAAGCTGAGATGAGAGCACACCGGTGGTTCACACCGTACCTGCTGGTTCTACCAGCAATGGCATTGTTCGCCTTTGCCATACTTGGTCCGGTGCTCGCTACCGGTGTGTTCAGCTTCTACGAGTGGGACGGGTTCGGTGCATTCACCTCGGTTGGCATCGACAACTACCTACGGGCCTTTTCTGACCCTGTCTTCCGAGCCTCGTTCGTCCACGTGGCGATCTACATTCTTCTGACGATCGTGCTCGAGGTCGGAGCCGGATTGCTCCTTGCGGGAATGGTCACCTCTCGTCCGAGAGGTACAGGCTTCTTCCGCGTAGCGTTCTTCATCCCGGTGATGCTCCCTCTCGTTGTCGTCGCTGTGGTGTGGGGGTTCGTCTACAACCCTGATTTCGGACTGATCAATGGGGTACTTGAGGCAGTCGGTCTCGGAACACTGGCGAACGTATGGCTAGGTGACACTCGAACCGCATTGATCTCCGTGTCCATTGTTTCAGGGTGGGTCTTCGCCGGATTCTTCATGGCGATCTTTTACGCGGCCATCAATCAGATTCCCACCGAGATCGTCGAAGCGGCCCGTATCGATGGAGCATCCGAGATCCAGACGTTCTGGAGGGTCAAGGTGCCGATGATCCGCAACGTCATCGAGATCGCCATTCTCCTCGCTGTGACCGGTGGTTTCCAGAGCTTCGATCTCTTTTTCGTGCTCACCAATGGGGGCCCCTACGGAGCGACCGAAATTCCAACCACCTATCTCGTGAAGGTCGTGTTCCGAAATCAGAACGTTGGATACGGCTCGGCCATGGCGATGATCATGACGGCGACGGTCCTAGCGATGGGAGCGGTGTACTTGTGGGTTCGTAAGCGAGCCGACGTTGATGGGGGAACAGCATGAAACGATTACTTGGCAGCCGAGCGGTGTTCTTCATCGTGATGGGGGTTCTCGCCGCTATCTACACATTGCCTCTGATGTGGATGGTGATGTCGAGTTTCAAGTCGAACAGCGAGATCTTCTCTTCGCCGTTGTCGCTCCCTACCAGTATCGATTTCTCAATCTGGGCGGATGCATGGGTGGTTGGAAATCTTGGACGGTACGTGTTCAACAGCTTCTTCGTGACCAGCCTGTCAGTGCTGGCGATCCTTGTCTTTTCATCTTTGGCTGCCTACGCATTCAGTGTCTTTGACTTCAATGGGAAGGGGATTCTGTTCGCGATGTTCGCACTCGGATTGCTGATGCCCATTCAGTCGTACTTCATCGCTCAGAACTCTCTCTTTGAGTTGTTGAGTATCAAGGGGCACCGGTGGACTTTGATCGTTCCGTACGCCGCAATGGGCATCCCGCTGGCTATCTACCTACTCAAGGTGTATCTCGATGGTGTGCCACGTCAATTGTTCGACGCCGCGCGCATCGATGGTGCGAGCGACATGAAGATGTTCAGAGTGATCGTTCTGCCTCTTCTCAAACCTGGTCTTGCAACCGTCGCCGTGTTCTCGATTCTTGCATCGTGGAATGAGTTCCTGCTTGCACTTCTGTACGTCACAAATGACAAATTCAAGACCATCCCCACGGGCTTGCTCGCGTTCTCGAGTAGGTACGTCACCGACTACCAGCTTCTGTTCTCTGCACTCACGATCGTGACTTTGCCCATGATCGCCATCTATGTCATATTCCACCGCCAGGTCATTGCCGGGATCACGGATGGATCATTGAAGTAGCCATCAGATATCGACGTCGGGTGTGGACAAGCACCTTCCGACTACGACCGATCATCAGGGATATCGCAATATGGCATGCCTGCCGACATCTCGAGTTACCGGGCGAAGATGGCCCGTCATCGGTCGCCGGCCGCGCCGATCGCAAGGAGATCTCGCTGGCCATAGTGAGCGTAAGGGGGTTAGCGGATAGGGCGTGATTGATCCGCGGTCCATGGTCTACTTGGCCCCCTCCGCCTCGCAAGCTCGGCACCTCCCCCGTCCAAAGAGCCGAGGGAGGAATCAGAAAGAATGTCTCCCCTGGTTCCTCTGGGGGAGATGAGCCGAGGGACGAGGGTCAGAGGGGGCTCTTCGAACGCGAACCGTGCACAGATGCCACCTATCCGCCCGGCCCCAAATTGTCCTGGACTAATGGGTCCCAATGAACCGCTGGACTGATTCGGGTATCTCGATGTCTTCAGCGAGTCCGTCGTCCGGGACTGGCGTGCCGGCCGTGATGGATAGGGGGATCACACCGGCCCAGATGGGGAGATCGTAGTCCTCGGGTTCGTCTCCCACGTTGCCGTCGTTGACCTTTGCCGAGTACTCCTCGAT
>JAMBLH010000302.1 GCA_023336875.1 Actinomycetes bacterium | reverse complement strand
TACGCCCACCGCGTTACGATCGTCGGTATGGCCCTTATCGAAGTGACGGATCTGCACAAGACATTCGGCGATGTTCGGGCAGTCGATGGGATCTCATTCTCTGTCGATGAGGGAACGATTTTTGGTTTCCTCGGCCCGAACGGCGCGGGAAAAACAACAACCATCAGGATCCTGGTCACGCTCTCCACACAGACCTCAGGCACGGCAGTCGTGGCCGGGATTGATGTGTCGTCTGATCCGGGTGGCGTGCGCAGTCGAGTCGGGTACGCAGCCCAGTCGACCGGAATCGACCGGGATCTCACGGGAGAGGAGAACGTTGTTCTCCAGGGCAGACTCCACGGCATGTCGCGATCCGACGCATCGGCCGAGGCCGCGTCGATACTCGAGGTGCTTGGTCTTTCCGATGTGAAGGACCGGAGGGCAAGCACCTACTCCGGTGGGATGGCCCGCAGGCTCGACCTCGCTCAGGCCCTGGTCCACAAGCCAACGGTGCTGTTTCTCGACGAGCCAACAACAGGTCTCGATCCTCAGAATCGCCATGCGCTGTGGACCTATCTCCATGACCTCAATCGCGACGGAATGACAATGTTCCTGACAACCCAGTATCTCGAGGAAGCCGATGAGTTGGTGGACAACCTCGCGATCATCGACAACGGGAAGATCATCGTCGAAGGATCTCCTGCTGAGCTCAAGCGCGGGATCGGGGGCGACACGGCGATACTCACACTGCCTCCGGATACTCCATCTGAAGATCTCGATCGAGCTCTCTTGGCGATACAACAACTTCGGGACATCAACGCCATCAAGATCGTGGACAGCAGCGTCGTCGTCTATCTCAAGGACGGCGGCGGCCGGATAGCTGAGATCGTCCGAGCGGTCGACGCGACCGGATTGCAGCTCGTTCGTCTCGAGCTCTCCGAACCGAGCCTTGATCAGGTCTTCCTCAAGCACACAGGCTCCCGCCTCCGAGTGGAAGAAGTGAAACCGCCAAGCAGGATGTCCCGAACGAGGGGACGCAAATGAACGTCGTATCAGAAACATTGACCATCACTCAGCGGAACCTCACGAAGTCGGTACGGGTACCAATCCTGCTGTTCATGTCCCTCTTCCAGCCGTTGCTGTTCCTCGTACTCTTCTCCCAGATCTTCAGCTCTCTCGCCAACCTCCCTGGCTTCCCCTACGACTCGTACCTGCAGTTCCTTGTGCCGGCGATCATTGCCATGACCGCTCTCAGCTCAGCCTTCCAATCAGGGCTCGGCACGGTCGCCGACATCGAGGACGGCATGCTCGACAAGTTCCTCATCGCTCCGATCTATCGGGTGTCGATCATGGCCGGGCGGATTCTCGCCGATGGCATCCGGATCATTGCTCAGGCGGGCGTGGTAATCCTCGCCGCATTCGCCATGGGCGCGAGGTATGAGACCGGTCTTGTTGGCATTGCGATGATGATATTTCTTGCTTCGATCTTCGGCATGGCATGGGCAGGGTTGTCCAATATCGTTGCGCTCAGGACCCAGAACGCCGAAGTCACGATGGTTATCGGAATCGTGCTGCTGTTCCCGATCCTGTTCCTATCCACAGGCTTCATGCCTGCAGCTCTGCTCCCTGACTGGCTTGACACCGTTGCAAGGTTCAATCCTCTCACCTACCTCATCGACGCAGAACGTGCCCTCGTCAACGACGGCTGGGACTGGAACCTCATCCTCCAGTCGATCGGCGTCACACTGCTTCTCGGCGCAGTCACTCTCACTGCCGCCACGCGCGCCTTCAGGAAAGCAATTTCGTAGCCGGAGTGTCGGCACGCGCTTTGATGACACTGATCGTCACGGAACATCCCCTTGATTCGTGGTCAGAACGAGACTCTGCATTGCGCGGCCCTCAGCACCCTGAGCGCGGCTCGAGGGCCCGCGTGGCAGGCGTCGACGTCCCAAGGACCTCTGACCTGGTCCGATGACGTGAACCATGACCCATCTGAGGTTGCGAAGTACGGCGAGGACATTCGAGATTTACCGACCCCTGAAGTCGGCGTCCCGCTTCTCGACGAAGGCTGCCGCACCCTCTACGAGATCCTCGGATCCGAGGAGGATCGCCTGAGCCTGCTCCTCGAACGAAAGTGCCTGCTCGAATGTCATGGATGAGGATCGATCGAGCGCCCTCTTGATGATCGCTTGTGCAAGCGGCGCACCCGCTGCGAGACCTTCAGCAGATTCGTTGACCACGACGTCGAGCTCTTCGGTCTCCACAACCGATGAGATCATGCCGTACGTGAGGGCGTCTTCTGCACCGAAGACCCGCCCGGTCAACGCAAGCTCTCGTGCGCGGGACAACCCGACGAGGCGGGGAAGCAGCCATGTGCCTCCGAAATCGACCGTTAATCCTCGCTTGACGAATATCTCGGAGAATCGCGATCTCTCTGTGGCGATGATCACATCACAACCAAGTGCGAGATTCATCCCTGCCCCCACAGCGACTCCATCGACGGCAGCAATGGTTGGTTTGGAAAGCCGGTGAAGTGCGATCGCCGCAGCGTTTGTCGCGCGCATCCGTGCCGCGTTGTCAGCGGCGCTCGGTGTTGAGACGACGTTCTTGTTCATGTCCGCACCGGCGCAGAAGTCACCGTCGGCGCCCCGAATGATGAGCACCCGCTGAGGAGACGCTTCGAATTGCCCAAATGCATCGGCGAGTTCTTGCCATCCGGTCGGTGGCACAGCGTTCTTCCTGCCGGGGTTGGACATTGTGAGTGTCCGGATCGATCCGACGTCAGTGATTGAGATGAATGCGGCCATGGCGCGCCAGCGTACAGCAGACATCTGAGCCATGAGTCGACGTCACGAAACAAGGGTGTTCAGCAGCTTCTCTCCTACCCTTGTCGCCATGGCAACGTCGACGAGCAACCCCACCGAGTCTCCTGGACTCCACGATTCGTTCGATGATCACACGGTGCACCCCATTCAGCCGTATCAGGCGCGCAAGACCTATGCATGCCCTGGCTGTGAGACTGTCATCGATGTCGGTGTTGGTCATCTCGTCGTTGTCCCAGGGGATGCACCTGATCTCAGACGTCACTGGCATCGTGGCTGCTGGTACAAGGAACGTCGCCGCCTCGGTCACCACCGTTCACCCGATTCCCCTTAACCAGCGAATCTCGGTTCCAGAACCACCAATCGTCACGCCAATCGCGTCCAATGCAACAATTGGCTTTTCGTAGCCGGCAATGGCCCGTCGAAGCCGCCTCATCTTCTCATCCGTGAGCGCCTCGAACGGCTCAACGCCAGCCGTCACCGTCTTCACCTCAATGGCAACCAGACCCCTGCTACCTCGATAGATGATGTCGATCTCATCACGGTCCACGAACACGTTCGTGTCGACAACCCGCACTCCACGCCTGCGTAGAAAGGCGACAGCCAGGCGCTCACCGTGGAAACCCAGTGTTCTCGAAGCGACACGAACCATCCTCCGACCGTATCACCGCCATAAGACAGCTCTTCGCTGAAGCCTGATAGCTGACATCTGACAGCTGCTCCCGTCAAATTCCTCCGGCTCGTCCCACCGGCCAGATGATCACAAAGGCCTTGCCGACAACGTCGTCCACAGGAATCGGGCCGAAGAAGCGCGAGTCTTGGCTTGCTCTTCGGTTGTCCCCCATCACGAAGAGGGAGCCGGCAGGAACGGTGACAGGCCCAAACGGTCGGATTGGTCGTTCAGGCTGTTTGAGATACGGTTCGACGAGACGAACATCGTTCACAAATACACTGCCATCCCTCCCCTCAACCACATCACCAGGCAGCCCGATGACACGCTTGATGAACTCGGACTGAGGCGTTGCAAGTCCGATCGATTCCTTTAGATTGCGAAGCGCCCGCTCGAGGGCATCCTCCTCTGGCTGCTCGAAACCGGCCCGAGGATCGTCGAAGACGATCACGTCGAGTTGTGAGATGTCGGAGAATTCGTACGAAAGCTTGCTGACCAGCACGCGATCGTAGATCAGGAGCGTGTTCTCCATGGACGAGGACGGAATCCAGAAGGCTTGGAAGAGGAATGTCTTGATGAGTACGGCGATCAGCAAGGCCGCGGCAATGAGAAGAGGGAACTCAAGCCAGAGTGGCAGTTGCTTCTTGGATTTCTCTGCAGAACCGGATGGTTCAGCAGGCTCTGGCACTGAGGCGGTCTCGTTGAGGTCTGGTGGAATCACCCAAGAACCATACCCGTGCTCGCAATGAAGCCTGCGTCAGGGTTCGGAACGTGTGATCTCCCTCCGAGGTAGTCATGCCACAGCATCCTCGCTGCTGTCGCGCGACACGGTGACCACGCGGAGGCGATCGCGTCGCCCACTTCTCGGTCAGGGACGTCATCCATCTCGAGGTTCTTCGCCATCGAGACGTAGAGCGCTCGGTCGCCTGTCGGCCATGCATCGCGGTCTCCTGACACGAACAGCGAGAAGCACGCCGCAGTCCATGGTCCAATGCCCTTGATCTCAAGCAACTCCTGTCTCGCTGCCTCTGGTTCGCTCGGCAGTTCTGAGAGATCGAAGGTGCCTTCCACCATGAGTTCGGCGATGCCACGCACATATCCGGTCTTCTGACGCGAGAAACCGTCCGATTTCATGTCAGCGTCGGAGGATGCGAGCACGCGTTCAGGAACGACGCCCCCAATGCGTTGGTTAAGCCGCTTGAACGCGGCGTTCGCTGAGGCGAGCGAGACCTGCTGTTCGAGAATGAAGCGTACGAGCGTCTCGAACGATGCTTCTCTGCGCCAGAGCGGTGGTGGACCGTTGCGAATCAACAGTGTTGCGAACAGTTCGTTCTGTGATGCGAGAGCCTCGACATCGACGAGCATCTGGATCCTCGCCACAATCAGATCAGCCGGCTCGCTCACGCGACCCGGCTGTTGCTGTGTATCTCGAGGAACCGCCACGAACTATTCGCGCTTCTCCTTGATGCGGGTGGCCTTCCCCACGCGGTCCCTCAGGTAGTACAACTTCGCGCGACGGACGTTACCGCGACGGATGACTTCGATCTCCTGGAGGATCGGTGAGTGCAGGGGGAAGATGCGTTCCACGCCAACTCCGAAGCTGATCTTGCGCACATTGAATGTTGCACGTGAGCCGTTGCCACCCTTGCGAGCAATGACAATACCTTCATAGATCTGGACACGCTCGCGGCCCGCTTCGATGACACGCACATGGACGCGTACGGTGTCCCCAGGCGAAAAGTCTGGGAGGTCATCGCGCAGCTGCGCAGCTTCGATCTGCTCGATCGTGTTCACAGGATCCTCCGAGTAAAGAAAGGTGAGGTGATTCGAGGTTAAATTCTACCGGAGCGACAACGCTACCGTCCGCGCAGGACCTCTATTCGTCGACAAGGTCTGGTCGCCTCTCCAGCGTCCGGAGTCTCCGCTGCTCTGCCCGCCATGCGGCGATTCTGCCGTGATCTCCCGATAGAAGAACCTCAGGTACCGACCAACCGCGAAATTCGGACGGACGGGTATACACCGGCTCCTCGAGGAGGCCATCTCTGAAGCTCTCCGATTCGGTCGACGCAGGGTTCCCGACGACTCCTGGAAGGAGGCGCGCCACACCTTCGATCACCGCCGCCGCTGCCACCTCGCCACCGAGAAGCACATAGTCGCCCAGCGAGATCTCCTCGTCGACGAAGTGATCAATGACTCTCTGGTCCACGCCCTCGTATCTGCCACAGATGAGTGTGAGATGGTTCATTCCTGCGAATCGATCGAGAGCTGCCTGTGAGAGCGGCGAACCAGTCGGGGTGAACATCACCCTGTGCGATGAGGCAAGTGGCTCGAGCGTCCGTGCGAGCGGCTCTGGCATCATGACCATCCCCGCTCCTCCACCGAACGGTGCGTCATCCACCTGCTTGTGCACTCCCTTTCCATGATCGCGAGGGTTGTGGAAATCAATCGTGATCTGTCCATTCCCAATCGCCTTGCCAACAAGCGAGACCTGCAAAGGTGAATCGAAGTATTCCTCGAAAAGGGTGACCACGCTGATGCGCACGACGTCTACTCCTGGTCGACCCTGAACGCAGAAACGACCAGCTCCGCTGTGTATTGAGCGATCTCGCCCACCTCCTTGGCAGGTTCGTCTGCGTCCATCACCGCTTTTCCTCCTGTCATGATCATCTGTTCCATCATGCGTCCTGCGAGGCGCGGAGGCACAAGCCTGAAGAT
>JAMBLH010000301.1 GCA_023336875.1 Actinomycetes bacterium | reverse complement strand
CTTGTTCGAATGGCCATCCACACAGGAAATGCTGACGAACGAGATGGTGACTACTTCGGGCCGCCACTCAATCGATGTGCTCGGCTCCTATCGATAGGCCATGGCGGACAGATTCTTGTCTCCGAGATCACGACACAACTGTTGCGCACAGATCTCCCGGATGGCGTAAGCCTTGAGGGTTTGGGAGCGCATGAACTCAAGGACCTCGACAAGCCAGAGCACGTCTTCCAGATCGCCCACGCCGACTTGGATTCCGATTTCCCTCCGCTGCGGTCGAACACTCCTGTCCAGGACGCCGCCGACCTGCTATCAGACGGTCGGCAAGCACATGCCTCAGACAATTGGCGAGTTGCCTATGCCGCTCTAACAGCGGCCGCGGAGTTGGTTGAGCTTGGCTCCGAGGACTCACGGCGACTTGGCGAAAGCGCATTCTGGTCCGGGCATAAGAAGGAAGCGATGTCGGCAAAAGAGACGGCATACACCGCATTTATTCGCGAAGAGAACAGGCAGGGGGCCGCGCTGATGGCCCTTGATCTGGCAGAGCTCTACAAGTACGACCTCGCGACGGCTATCTCGAAAGCGTGGACATCACGTGCGGAAAAGCTCGTTGGAGACGCTCCTGGAACGGAGGCATATGGATACCTGCTTCGAGGGAAGAGTGTGTATGCCTTTGAAACTGAGGGTGAACCAGAAAGGGCACTTGTCCTGGCCGATGAAGTCATAGCGTCGGGAATTGAATTGGGCAATCCGAGCATTGAAGCCCTGGGTCTCATGGACAAGGGTCGGTTCCTCGTCACGATGGGCAGGATCGCTGAGGGCATGTCGCTCGTCGACGAATCGATGGTGGCTGCGGTTTCGGGAGAGCTGGATTCCGATGCGACGGGCCGCAACTACTGCAACATGCTGGCCGTTTGCGAGAAGGTTGCTGACTACCAACGTGCCGCAGAGTGGAGCGATGCGGCCGAGGAGTGGTGCAAGCAGCACTCGGACTCTGCCTACCCCGGAATCTGCAGAATCTCGCGCGCTGAGCTGAAATGGCTACGAGGCGACTGGGATGCCGCTACCTCCGACCTTCGCCGTGCTGTGGATGAGCTTGTTGGTTGGACACCCATCATCGGCGCAGCCGTCTACCAGATCGGTGAAATCGAGCTGCGAGCGGGAAATCTTGCGGGAGCGGAGGAGTTCTTCCAATCAGCGCACGAGCACGGATTCGTGCCGCTACCCGGCATGGCTCAGCTTCGAATGGTTGAAGGCAGAGCGGCCGAGGCGGAGCAGCTCCTGCTCGATGCTCTTGTCAATAACCCCCAGCCACTCGATCGGGCACGATACCTCCCGTCGCTGATTGATGCTGAGCTCGCCCTCGACAACATCATCGAGGCTCGCGGTTTCTTGACAGAGTTCGAGGAAACAGCCGAAATCTGTGATTCCGTTGCAATGCGCGCCGAAGCCGGCGACCGACGGGCAGCGTTTGCGATCCAGGATGGAGACCCGACACTCGCGATACGAGAGCTGCAGGCTGCGATCAAGGGTTGGACGGGACTCCAGATGCCCTACGAATCAGCACAATCGCGTCTGAGCCTCGGGAAGATCTTTCATGACGTCGGAAACGATGCTGGCGCGTTGATGGAGATCGAATCTGCAGGCGCGACGCTTGAGCGTCTGGGGTTGCACCAGAACTGAGGATGCTCCCTGTTCAGGGACGCTCACCCGGGACATCGGCCAGTCTGGCTTGTGCTGCGGCAGTTGAGAGAGTCTTCTCGAGGAGATCCGTGTCGAGATCGAATGGCTCGAATGTCTTCCCATCCCACATCGTGCGAGGTGTCGAGTAGAAGTCTGCTCCATATACGTGAAGCGCCGCTGTCCACTCCCTTGTGGGGTTTGCAACCGAGTGCACCACGTCTGAACCAAGGCCGATCACGTCCTGCTCCATGATCGTCCTGCCTGTATGCGGCTCGATCCTTCCGTCGTCAAGCCGGCGATAGAACTGATTGTCCTCACGTCCGCCATAAATCCCGATGACAGCCCACATGTTGTGGTTGTGTGGAAACAGCTCAACCTCTGGTGGCCACACAATGTGGAGCACAGTCAACTCGTCCGAGCGGTGCCAGATCGTTGTCATCGGATCCTGCGTCACATCGCCAACCTCTGTGGAGATCGCTGAAGGATTTGACACAGCCTGGTCGACGAGCTCCTTTACCTGGCCCTGGGCTCGATCGTCCGATCGAACCGCAACAAGACAGTCCGCAACGAACTGGTCCCTATCGAATCG
>JAMBLH010000300.1 GCA_023336875.1 Actinomycetes bacterium | reverse complement strand
TTCATGCCACATCTCCGGATCCTCTCCATAAACCTGCTTGTTGATCGCGCTGCTCCCGATGATCTGCGAATGGTTATCACAGATGCTGACCCAGACGTCGTGTGTACCCAGGAGATGGGTCTTGAGACTGAGGCGGTGATTGCCGAAGTCCTCCCGTACGGTCGCCTCGATCCTCGCGAAGACCTCTTCGGGATGGGAATCGCAGCAAAGTATCCGGTGACCGTCGATTCGCTCGGACTGGAGGCTCGTTCAGGTTGGGTGGCGGGGCTCGATCCTGACGATTGGCCAGGCCTCGCTCAGCCGCTCGACGTGTTCAACGTGCATCTCACGAATCCCGTCGATCTTCCTTGGCGAGCATCTCGAGCCCAGCGGCGACGACAGATCGCACAGATATCGAATGTGGTTGATCAGCGGGATCGCGCAGGTGTGGTCATTGGAGACATGAATGCGTCACCCTCGTGGCCCGAGTACAAGCTGTTGTCTGGGATCGGTACCGATGCCGCTCGTGCCACAGGAACCGAACGTAGGACATGGGCCCACTTTCTTTTCGGTCCTCGATTGCTGCGCATCGACCACGCGTTCGTGATTGGTGTCCGCCCCATCACAACTTCGATTGCCCGCGTACGCGGAACCGATCATCGGGCCCTCATCGTCGACATCGAGGTGTAACGCCATCCGGTGCACTGGCTTGCGTGGCGCTGCAAGGTGCACGATGATTGAAGTGACTGCAGAAGGGAGTCGACCCGTGAACACTGCAACGAATCGAATCGTTGATCGTGCCGAACTCGAGGAATTCATCCGCCCACGCCACCATGGTGTACTGCTCACGAATCGTCGCGATGGGAGACCTCAGTCGTCCTTGGTCACCATGGGGCTCGATTCCTCCGGCCGCATCGTCGTGTCGAGCTACCCGGAACGCGCAAAGGTCCTGAACATCAGAAGGAATCCACTCTCTTCGATGATCGTCATGTCCGATGACTTCGGAGGGGAGTGGGTCCAGGTCGATGGGCGTGCCGCGATCATCGACCTCCCCGATGCGGTTGACGACCTTGTCGAGTACTTCCGGGTCATCTCGGGCGAGCATCCGGATTGGGACGAATACCGCCAGGCCATGCTGGATCAGGGCAAGTGTCTGATCCGGCTCCGCATTGAACGTTGGGGGCCGATCGCGAGGGGCGGATTTCCTGCTCGTATCGCCGCACCCGCGTAGCGCGGCCGAGAGAGTCATGTTGGTTGGCGTACATCGTTCCACTATGGAATGGCGCTAATAATCTTAGTCGACCGCACGCAGGTTTCGTATGTAGCGGGAATAGTGGCAGGGTGAAGAGAGTTCTGTCTTTCACGATGAAAGGGCCAACATGTCTGATCTTATAACAACAAACCTCCCCGTTCTCCCCCTGCACGGCGGGATTGTATTCCCCCACATGGTCATCACCCTCCGCATTGAATCCGAGGCTGCCAAGAAGGCTTTGGCCGCGAGTGAATCAACAGATGGCAGACTTGTCCTCATTCCGATGATCGATGGCGAGTATGCGTCCACGGGAACGATCGCAGAGATCCAGAAGGTCGACGATCGCGGTGGAGTGTCCGCCATCATCAGTGGCATCGCCCGCGCACACGTGGGAGCAGGCGAAACGGATACAGACGACGTCCTGTGGGTGGACGTCGATGCCGTCGTTGAAGAGGTCGAGCATTCCGATGCCACGATTGCTCGTGCTGCGGAATTGCGTGCTGTACTCGAAGAGATCCTCGACCTGAAGGGAGCGGGTGGCATTGCAGATCAGATCCTCGCTACCGATGACCCAGGTCGTCTGGTCGATCTCCTCGTCTACTCACCCGATCTGGAACTCAAGGCGAAAGCGCGACTGCTCGGAACGGTCGACATCGATGCTCGGCTCGACCTCGCGCTTGAGTGGATGAACGAGGTTCTTGGCGCGTTGACGCTTCGACGCCGCGTGCGCGACGATGCTGCTGAGAAGATGGACAAGAACCAGAAGGAATATCTGTTGCGCCAACAGATGGAAGCGATCCGCGATGAACTCGGCGACGGCGAGGAGACCGTTGTTGGCGAGTACAGGGAACAGCTCGAAGCGGCCACCCTTTCAGAGGCTGCCGCAGAGATGGTCAGCAGAGAGATCGATCGCCTCGAGCGCCTCAATGAGCAGAGTCCCGAGCATGCCTGGATCAGAACGTGGCTCGACACGACCTTTGAACTCCCCTGGGGAGAGGCTACGCACGACAATCTGGACCTCGAGGCCGCCCGGACTGTGCTTGACGAGGACCATACGGGTCTCGAGGATGTCAAGGATCGCATGATCGAACACCTCGCGGTCCGTAAGCTCCGCCACGAACGCGGCCTCGATAATACTTCGGAGGTCGGTGGCACAGGCACGATTCTGCTGCTCGTGGGTCCCCCAGGCGTTGGCAAGACCTCTCTTGGACAGTCGGTGGCGCGAGCCCTCGGCAGGAAGTTCGTCCGTCTCTCTCTAGGAGGGCTGCGTGATGAAGCCGAGATCCGTGGTCACCGACGCACCTATGTTGGCGCACGCCCTGGCCGGATCGCTCGAGCGCTTACTGAGTCCGGATCGATGAACCCTGTGTTCCTGCTCGATGAGATGGACAAGGTCGGAAACGACTGGCGCGGTGATCCTTCATCCGCCCTGCTCGAGGTTCTCGACCCTGAACAGAACCACACCTTCAGAGACAACTACCTCGAGTTCGACCTCGACCTGTCAGACGTGATGTTCATAGCGACTGCAAACGTCCTGGAAAGTATTCCCGCACCATTGCTCGACCGCACCGAGGTGATCCGCCTCGATGGCTACACACAGACCGAGAAGGTGGAGATCGCAGAGACTCATCTCCTACCCAGAGTTATCCAACGTTCAGGGCTCGAATCCGCTGAGATCATCATCCCTCCTGGGACGATGGCTGGAATTGTTGACGACTACACCCAGGAGGCAGGCGTCCGGAATCTCGAGCGCCAACTAGGAAAACTTGCCCGAAAGGTCGCGACGTCGGTCGCTTCAGGTGAGGCAACCGAGCCGACAACAGTCGATCCGGGCGATCTGCGTGAGCTACTCGGCAAGCCGACAGTTCATCACACAGAGAGAGATGAACGCACTGCCGTCCCAGGCGTCGCTACCGGTCTTGCGGTTACAGGTGCTGGCGGAGATGTGCTGTTCGTGGAAGCCAGCACGATCGAGGGGGACACGGGCTTGACGCTGACCGGCCAGCTCGGTGATGTGATGAAAGAGTCTGCTGAGATCGCGGTTTCCTACGTCCGCGGCCACGCTGCTGAGTTGGGCATAGACCCACGTGACCTCAGTGGACGTATTCACATTCACGTTCCGGCAGGTTCCATCCCCAAGGATGGCCCCTCGGCCGGTGTCACGATGACAACGGCACTGGTCAGCCTGCTCACAGGTCGCAAGGTGAAGTCTGACGTCGGTATGACCGGCGAGATGACGCTGCAAGGCAGGGTGCTGCCAATCGGTGGGGTCAAGCAGAAGGTCCTCGCTGCACACCGAGCCGGTCTACGGGAGATCATCCTCCCTGAGCGCAATGCGGACGATATCGACGATGTACCCGACGAGGTTCGCGAGGAGATGACGTTCCATGCTCTCGCGGACATTGAATCCGTACTGGAGATGGCGTTGTCGTAGAACAAGACGAGGTCAGGATTCCGGCGTCCAAGTTGGGATATTTTGTGAAAATGTCCCGGTGCCGACTTTCTGCTTTCGAGATCGGTTGTAATCGGTATAATTGATCGAGAGTCCTTCGGGAGGTGGCACATGCCACTCGGTCCGATCATCACGGATACATTTGGATCTGAACTTCCCATCCGAATACGCGCGTATGACGGAACTGATGTGGGGCCGCGGCACGCCAGGACAACGCTCATCCTGGGGTCGCCAGATGCTCTGACTCGGATGATCATGGCTCCAGGTGACGTGGGTCTCGCTCGAGCGTACGTCACCGGTGATATCAGGATCGAAGGTGACATCTATGAAGCGCTCGAGCTACGCCACGCCCTTCCCGGGGGGAGGCTCAGCGCCAGTCAAATGCGCTCTCTCGTGAGACAGGTCAAACTGCGGGATCTCCGTTGGCTGCCGCCACCATCAGAGGAGTACCACGGATGGATTCGCTCTCACACACGACGCTCGGATGCCTCAGCGATATCTCATCACTATGACGTCTCCAACGACTTCTACCGATTCGTGCTCGGCCCATCGCTCACATACTCGTGCGCCGTGTTCGACTCACCTGCCGATTCTCTTGAAGAAGCACAGGAGAACAAGCACGGATTGATCTGTGCGAAACTGGGTCTCCGACCAGGCATGCGACTCCTCGACGTTGGGTGCGGGTGGGGAAGCATGATGCTTCACGCCGTGAGGCATCATCAGGTAACCGCAGTTGGAGTAACAATTTCTCAGAACCAGGCCGATCTGGCGAAGAAGCGGGTGGCTGAGGAGGGACTGGCAGACAAGATCGACATCAGGTTGCAGGACTATCGCGACGTGGACGACGGACCGTTTGATGCGATCAGTTCCATCGGAATGTTTGAACATGTCGGCCTGAAGCGGCTGGAGCAGTACTTCGCGAAGATGGTCGACCTCCTCGAACCAGGTGGTCGCTTGCTCAACCATGCCATAAGCAGAACCGAATCGCCGAAAGATCGCGTCATCCGGCGCAGAGATTTCGTTCAACGCTACGTGTTTCCCGATGGAGAGCTGCACGAGGTTGGCAGAGTCGTTACGGCACTTCAGGATGTCGGTCTTGAGGTTCGCCATGTTGAGAATCTGAGGGAGCACTATGCTCTCACGCTCCGAAGATGGGTCGCGAATCTCGAGGAGAACTGGGAATCTGCGGTGCTCGAGGTTGGCGAGGGCAGGGCGAAAGTCTGGCGTCTGTACATGGCTGCGAGTGCTGTCAACTTCGAGGCCAATCATCTCCACATAGACCAGATAGTTGCCGTGAAGACGCCATCGTCGGGGAGGGCATCGGTGTCGCTGCGACCGGTCTGGAGCTAGCACACCAAGGAGTGGCATCTCGACGTTGGTAGCTCAGGACCGGTGTTTGGTGATGTCGGCCACCGTTGCACCGAGAGCTGTGACCAGGCTGGTGCCGTTGATCGTGATCGAGACCCCGTGGGCTCCGCCGCCGAGCGAGACCATCGAGCCGGTCAATCGCTCATCGGCGATGACCGGCCATGGTCGTTCAGCTCCAAATGGGGTGATCGTTCCTCTCACGTACCCCGTCACGGCGAGAGCTTCTTCGGCGTCCGGCATCGAGAGTCTTCTCTGGCCGAGGACATCTCTCAGTTTGGGCCAGTCGATCACACGGTCGCCGGGCACAAGCACGAAGATGTAGTCATCATCCCCTCTGCGTACAACCATGGTCTTGATCACCGCCGACGGATCCATACCCCGAAGCTCTGCTGCCTCTTCGAGCGAATTGACCCTCCCGTGTCTGACGACCTGGTGGTCCGTGCCAGCGAGGCGGCTGTCGGTGAGTGCTGGAGTCTCCTTCATACGACGACCGTTACTTGGCGTCCGATGAGGCGGCTGCATTGCGCTGGCGAGCTCGATGTGCTGCTACATTCTCACGACTGGTGCAGGTGTCGGAGCAGTGGCGACGTGATCTGTTCCGAGAGCCATCGACGAAGACGTCATCACAACTGGATGACATGCACGTTCCGAACCGTTCGAATCCGCCTTCGATGAGTGCAACAGTTAGGCCCATTGCGGTCACTGCTCCCAGCCATCTGGCAGGCCTGTCGTCATCAGACTCGAAGTGGAGGTGAGGACCCTCGCCGTGGAGGCTGAGCCTCGGAACCGCGCCAGCTTCGGAGAGCACGCAGTTGATAGTGTCCGCCGCCGCCGATTCATCCGCGGCGTCAAAGATCATTCGAAGCCGGAACCGCAGGGCGATGACGTCGTCGAGATCGCTCGGGGTGGCGCTCCAGCCGGGCTTGCACCAGTCGGTATCGCGGCTGCGAATGAATTCTGTGACATCGTGTGGGGATGCAAGCTTCTCCTCGCCACTCACCGCGTCAAGTGTGTTGACGAGGTCGACAGCGATCTGTACGGGCACATCGCTGTAATGAGAAAAGTCCATTTGACTCCTTACGGTATCATAACTATCGTGTAAGATACAAACTTGATTTAGACCCCTACCGAGGTTCTCTGTGAACAAGACGAGCAACACGCGCCTTTTGATATTCGTCTCGCTTGGCGCTGTCTACTTCATCTGGGGTTCTACGTATCTGGCGCTCCGGTTCGGCCTCGAGGGTTTCCCGCCGTTCATTCTGAACGGCGTGCGGTTCCTTGTTGCAGGTGCCTTGATGTATGCGGTATTGCGGATGCGCGGGCATGCGGCACCGACCCGCCGTCAATGGTGGAATGCAGGCCGGATGGGATCTCTGCTTCTGATCGGAGGCGTCGGACTCGTAACGATCGCCGAAGATCTCGGCGTTGGATCCGGCGTGGTGGCTACGGCCGCTGCGGCCATTCCGGTGTGGGCTGCCCTCGTAGGAGGTGTGTTTGGTCAGTGGCCGGTCCGGCGTGAGTGGATCGGTCTTGGAGTCGGGATGGCGGGGGTGATCGTATTGCTCCAGGAAGGCGACTTTCGACTGAGCACAGTCGGAATGCTGTTGGTATTCGCGGGACCGATGTTCTGGGCGTTTGGATCAGTGTGGGGTAAACGGCTTGAGATGCCGGAAGGGTTCATGGCACCTGCAGCACAGCTCCTTGTCGCCGGTGCGGTGATGCTCGTCGCGAGCCCATTCATGGGTGAACGAATCGTTGCGATGCCTGGCTCCGTGGCATGGCTGGCGCTGGCATACCTGATCGTGATGGGGTCGATCGTTGCGTACACGGCATATGTGTACCTCCTCCAAACGGTCCGACCAGCGCTGGCGACCTCCTATGCGTACGTGAACCCCGT
>JAMBLH010000299.1 GCA_023336875.1 Actinomycetes bacterium | reverse complement strand
GGAGGGATCTCGACGACGGTTGCGCCGTCCCGCTCGAGATCGAGAATGGCAGACGCATACACGGTGTCCGTGTTCCCTGTGAGAAACAGTCCGTTTGAATCCAGGAGCCCATCCATCAACAACACCTTGTGTGCAGCGGACACGCCCATCGAGACGTTCCCGAGACGCATCGCCTCGATCGACGCTGCAGGTATGCAGTTGAGGAAGGTTTCCACCCCGCGGACGAATCTGAGGTTCTCGAACATTTTGGACGCTGTCTCATCTGTCGGGACACCATCGACGAACTCAAGGGAGCCGAGGCGCGTCTCGACAAGATCGGGGGTAGTGATGCTCTCAGGAATCGGAGTGTTGAAGCCAGACGGGATGTTTGCAGGGCTGTCGCTCATGGGGTCCTCTCGGGAGTGGGCATCACTCACTCGACGCGGGTTGATCGCTCTGAACTATATGCGGCGAACGGCGCCCAGCTACCAGTCCGACCCCATGTAGGCACCGCGGATCGCGGCTACGCTGCGACCATGTACATCGATCCACATCTGTTCACCGACGAAGCCGTATCCGACGAGACCCGCCAGTTCAATGCCGGCCTCCAGGAGATGCTCCTGTCCATGCCAGATGCCTCCGCTTTCCCTCCAGAGCAGATACGGACAGCTAGACGTGAGGGCAAAAGTTGGATGGGTCCGGTCATCCAGTCAGATCGCGCCCGCACGATCACCATCGATGGTCCCGGTGGTGACCTTGATCTTTGTATCATTGATGCGGATGAACCTGCGGGCGTATATCTCCATCTCCACGGCGGCGGCTGGGTGCTTGGCGCTGCGGACCTGAGCGATGTTGGAAACGAGGCGATGGTCGATGCCTCCGGTGTCACAACCGTATCGGTCGAGTACCGCCTCGCCCCTGAAGACCCCTATCCCGCAGCCATCCGTGACTGCGCTGCCGCTGCACGTTGGCCATCGACAACGGAGAGTCCGTCTTCGGCACCAACCGCTTCGCTATCGGTGGTGAGTCGGCTGGTGCGAACCTTGCGGCTGCAACACTGCTCAAGACGCGAGACGACATCGGATACACGGACTGGGTTGCAGCGAACCTCGTCTACGGGTCGTACTTCCCCCACGGAACCCCGTCCGTTGAGCAGTGGACGACCCAGGGCTTGATCCTCGAACCAGACATGATGGACTGGTTCCGTGACCACTATGTCGCCGACCAGGAGATCCCGATGGATGACCCGTACTTCTCGCCACTCTATGGCGACCTGACCGACATGCCACCTGCGTTGTTCACGATCGGGACCTGGGATCCTCTGGTCGACGACACCCTCTTTATGGCAATGAGATGGATGGCCGCAGGCAACGAAACCGAACTCGAGATCTACCCAGGCGGCACCCACGCCTTCGACGCCTTCCCGACCCCCATCGCGATGGCAGCCCGCACCCGCATGCACGAATTCATCCAAAAGGCCGTTTCCTAGGACTTTGGCGTCCAAAGACGCCTTGGTTTCAAGCGGTGGCCGCGACGAGTAGGTTGAATCGCTCGGCTGGTGTGTCCCAGTCAAGCGTTTTACGTGGTCGG
>JAMBLH010000298.1 GCA_023336875.1 Actinomycetes bacterium | reverse complement strand
GTCGCCGCTGCTCGTACGAAGATGGCGAAAGTCGCTGAATCGATGGGGGAGAACGTCAACGGATGGATGTCCATGGATCCCTTTGGCAACCGGGCCTTCTACGACGGTGACTACATGAAACGCGCAGCATCTGCAATGGTCGGGTGGGGAGGAAACGACCGAATCGAGGCGCACTATCCAATGGCTCGCACCGACGTTGACGGGAATCCTCTCGATGGAAGCTCAAAGTATCAGATGACTTTCGAGACGCTCCCACCGGTCAACGCGTTCTGGTCCGTGACCATGTACGACACTTCCTATGACGGCACCGCTGGCTACATGGTCGAGAACCCGATCGACCGATATCTCATCAATGCAACGGCGGAGGGCCTCGCCACCGACGATGACGGTGGTCTCACGATCACGATGCAGCGGACCGAACCCACGGACCCGGCGGAGCGAGCGAATTGGCTCCCAACTCCCGATGGGCGCTTCTACCTTGCGCTGCGGATGTATTGGCCGAAGCCGGACGCTCTAGATGGCACCTGGAATCCACCGCCCGTGGTCCGTATTTCATGACCTGCGTCTGAGGTCAGGTACTGGCGGGATCGTGTACGGGCTCGACGAGGGATGCAACCTTCTCCCGAGATTCCCCTGTACCGAATGCCGTGAGAATGTCGGCCGCCTCAAGTGTGGTGTCGCCGTGGGGGATGAGCACACGCGAACCGCGTCGGATCGAAACCAGGATTGCACCGTTGGGCCACTCAATGTCTTTCACCAATGTCCCAACGGCGCCGCTGCCCTTCGAAATCGACACTTCGAAGAACATCGCACCTGGTTGGGTTCTCACCTTGAGCCGATCCCTGTACAAGTGACGTCCCGTCGACGTGCCCAGAGCACGGTGGTAGGCCGAGACGATCGACTGGCGACGGAACATGCCGACGAGCTCTGTTGGGTCGTCGTCGGCAACCACAGGAAGTCGACCGAGTCCGAGTGACGCCATCCGCGCAAGAGCTGCCGAAACCGGCATGTTGGGGGTGACAACGATCGGTGTCACCGTGAAGACATCACCGACCGTGAGGTCATCCAGCGGTCCGCTGATTCGTTCGAGGTCCGTAAACGTGACTATCCCCACCAGCTTCCCGACTTCGACAACCGGTAGCCCGTGGTGGTGGGATCGTTCGAGTATGTCTTCGAGCTCTGTCAGGGGCATGTCAAGAGTTGCATGCACGTCCACCGCTGACATGACCTCTTCGACGCGTACTGTGTCGAGGAGGTCGATGTCCTCGCCAGACGGCAGGCGAATACCTTTGCGGGCAAGTGACATCGTGTACGTGGATTCAGGGTGGAGTCTGTCGCCAAGGAAGGTCGCGAGCGCCACAGCGAGCATCAAAGGGAGCACCAGCCCGTAGTCACCTGTCAGCTCGAACACGAGAATGACGGCCGTTAGTGGCGCTCGTGCTGTGGCGGCGAGTGCGGCGGCCATGCCGACAAGTGCGAATGCGCCTGGGTCGATATCAGACACCGTCCATATCGGATCGACGAGAATCGCGAATCCTGCACCCGCCGCCCCTCCAAAGACCAGGGCAGGCATGAACGTTCCAACCGAACCGCCACCCTTGCGCGTGAGCGCTGACGTGACGGTCTTGAGAGCCGCGATGATGAAGAGGGACCACCAGAGATAGTCACCGGCGTCTCTGAGGGAGAGCAAGCCCGTCAGAAACTGTTCCCCGGTTCCGAGGGTCTCCGGGTAGGCAATCCCGATGAGGGCGACGACGACACCCAGCGAGATCGGCAGCACCCACGTGGGGATGCCAGCCTTGAGATTAGCCTCGCTTGTGATGTCGAGGACGCGGAGAAAGAGGATGCCGAAGGCAACGGTGACAATCGCGAGAATCGCAAAGAGGATGAGTTGGCGCGGATCCTTGAGTTCGTGTGGGGGAGACTGTAGGAACAACTCCTCCCCGACGAGGGTGTGGGTCGTGACTGCGGCCGCCACAGAGGTGACGACGACCGCGCTGAAGTGTCTCACCGCAAAGGACTGGAGGATCACCTCGAGTGCAAAGACCATTCCCGCGATCGGCGCGTTGAAGCTTGCTCCAATGCCTGCACCCGCGCCTGCTGCTACGAGGCTCTTGATCTGGTCGAGTCCGAAATTGCTGTGGCGAGCGAACGATGAGCCGATTGCGGCACCGATGAGAACGATCGGACCCTCACGACCTCCCGAGCCGCCGGTGCCAAGGGTTGCCGCGGTTGCAGCGATCTTGGTCGGGACCAAACGGGTGGGGAGGTAGCCACCTTCGAGGTTCACGCTGACCATGGTCTCGGCAACGCCGCCGCCGGAGATACCTGGCCCCAGCCACCGATTCAATGACCACGACGCCAAGAGTCCGGCAGGAATCGAAGCAACGACCATCCACTTCCCGATTCCCGCCACAGAATCGGAGCGAACGAGAATCTCGGTGACGAATGCGATGCTCCAGACGAGCAGAGATGCCCCAAGACCCACGAGGATTCCGAGGAGGAGAGCCGCCGAAAGGAACGCGGTCTGACCGCGCGAGGTAAGCGCGGCTCGGATCTTTGCGCGCGCCGATGCTGTAGGTGGAATGGCCATGCAACGCATGGTAGCGAGCACGTTCTCAAGGGCCGTCGTTGATAGTTCGATCTGTGACTGAGCCTGGAAAGCTGGCGCGACAGAATCGGCACGATTCGGGTGGAGAAGTCACCCGGGGCAGGCAGGCGACTAGCCTCGCGGAGGCGGGTATGACCCACGGAATTTGGCTTTTGAGTGAAGGCGGTTGACGATGAGCAATGACGATACCGGTTCTGATGCTGCGAGCGATAGGGACGCGCAGATCGCGGCTGCGGTGACACCAGACGACCCTATTCCGCCTGGCGCTCAAGAAGTCGTGATTACGCGAAGAGTCGTTGTCACGAATGAGGTGAGTACACAGACCCTGTGGCGGATTGTTGGTGTCTTCGTGCTTGTGCTGATCGGGTTCGTCCTGTTGGAACGTGCCAGGAGTCTTGTGGCGATGCTGATAATCTCGATGTTCTTCAGCCTTGCGCTTATCCCACTCGTTGAACGGATTCACACAAAGCGCGGTTGGAAACGCGGCGCGGCGGTTGGTCTCATCTATGGCCTAGGAGCACTGTTCATGATCGTGATGGTCGTATTCCTCGTGCCGATGATGGTCACGGTTGCCCAAAGCATTGGCGACAACTGGTCAACGTGGATGGGCAGTCTCAATGACTGGGCCCAGAGTACATTCAACGTCAGCCTCGGCGATCTGAAGGGAGCGAATGACGCCGGTGCAGATGCTTCGGGTGCAGCGGAGAATTGGGGTAAGCAAGCGCTCGGTGGGTTCCTTGGAGCGCTTGGAACGGGAGTCGGCCTGATCTTCAGCGCTATGACCATTGCCCTCTTCACGTTCTACTTCACGGCAGATCACATCCGCATCCAGAAACTAATTTTGTCATGGTTCTCTCCTGAACGTCAGCAGAGGCTCGGTTGGACGTGGGACCAGGCCGTCGAGCAGACGGGTGGGTACTTCTATTCCCGCCTGATCCTGATGGTCATCAACGGATCCGGGTTCTTCTTCACGATGGTGCTGGTCGGATTGCCTGTCCTGTTCGCGATCCCGCTTGCGATCTTTGCAGGGTTCGTTTCCGAGTTCATCCCAGCTGTCGGAACGTACATCGGCGGTGCCATTCCAGTACTTATGGTGCTTGCTCTTGAAGGTTTCGCCCAGGCACTTGTTGTGCTCGGCTACATACTGATCTACCAGCAGGTGGAGAACTACTGGCTGAGCCCAAAGCTGAGTTCCAAGACGATGACGCTCAACGGCGGGGTAGCGTTTGGTGCAGCCCTTGCGGGTGGAGCGATCGGTGGACCGATGGGCGCCTTCATGGCTCTCCCCATTGCGGCGTTGATCACATCGTTCCTGTCCCATTACCGCAAGCCTCATCAGGTCGTGTATGAATCGATCTATGACCCTGACGAGACACC
>JAMBLH010000297.1 GCA_023336875.1 Actinomycetes bacterium | reverse complement strand
GCGACTGCGGCACGCCCGGAGGGACTCGAACCCCCAACCTCCTGATCCGTAGATCTCCAAGGAGTGTCCACAGGCGTCCACAGCCGTCCACAGCCGTCCAGAGCTATTGGCTCCCAGATTGGCTCCCAACGGGGCCGAGGGAACAGGCTCAGACACTCGCTAGGCGGTGCCGTCGAAGGCGAAAACCCGACGACCTGCGCTCATCAATGCCACTTGGTCATGGCTCCCAAGGTGCGCGGTGTGAGGAGCCATCTTCGAAGACGAGGCCGAAGCGTTTGGTCTTCTTCAGATCCTCGAGTTTGTTGGCGATCCGTTCGCGCAGCACCGGATCGGCGATCTCATCAATCAGGTCTTCGATCTTGGCTGCTCGCGGTCACCCCTGCCATTCGCTCGGCACGGCCGAGCCTCGCCCGCGCGATCGAGTCAATGTTGCCACCGGCGCACGAACTCGTCGAACATCGGGACGGTGAAGTCGATAACGCCGTAGCGCGGCGAATAGCAGAGGCCCCGTTTGATGAGAGCGTCGCGAAGCGGGCCGACCTGGGTCGTCGTCTTTTCCATCGCGGCGGCAACGTCGCCGGATCCGTATGGTCCCGCTCCCAACGATGCCATCGCGGAGATGTACGCACGCTCGCCGTCGCTGGTCCGATCGATCCTCACTCGGAAGAAGCCTGTGTCGAGTTCGTTGACGGCGATCGGGATCGCTGCCTCGACGTCCTCTTCACTGATGGTGGCGGGTCCGGGCGCGACGTCCCAGGCCTGCTTGCCGAATTCCTGAAGGAAGTACGGGTACCCCTCGGCGGCTTCGACGACGCTGTCTAGAGCCGCTGCGTTCCAGCGGACGCCCTCGTTCTCAGCTGGCGTCGACAGTGCGACGTGAGACTCGGCAGGCGGGAGACTGTCAATGACGGTGAATGCGAAGAGACGTTCGGCGTATGATTTCGCTTCGCCAGCGAGGGCTGGCAGCGAGGGGAGCCCGGCGCCGACAACCATGAACGGGAGCTGCTCCTGGCTGACGCGGTGAAGGCCCACGATGAGCGCGGCGAGATGCTCCTTAGAGAGGTATTGGATCTCGTCGATGGTGAACAAGACACCAATGCCCTGCTCCTGAGCGACCTCACCAACTTCGAGGAACAACCCGGCGAGGTCGTCGTCGAGCACGCCAGAATCAGCAAGGCCGGGCTCCGGGTCAATGCCGACTACGACGCCGGTGCCGTCGGGTAGATCCCAACGAAGCTGGAACGACTTCAGGACACCGAACGCGCGACGAGCCCGGTCCGCGAGCCGTTGACCGGCTGAGAGGCGCAGGAGGGCCTTGCGCACGAGCATGGCCATCGCTTCGGGGAATCGGATGTCTTCAGTTGCCTCGATCTGCTGGTGGATCCAGCCGTGCCCTTGGGCAATCTTGCCGAACTCTATGAGCAGCACGGTCTTGCCGACGCCTCGGAGCCCAGTCAGCATGAGACTCTTGGCCGACCGACCAATAGCAAGCCGCTGAATTGCGATATCGAATGCCTCGAGCTCGCTGTTGCGACCGACCAAGGCAGGAGGAGGGCTGCCCGCACCCGGACTGTATGGGTTGCGCACCGGATCCATGTCCATGAATTATAGCAACCTGCGCCCCTTTTAACCACCTCCCTTATAAGCGCAACATCTTCTTATGACTCCCCGGCGAAGCCGCCCCAAAACGCACCACGCGACGCTTCAAGCGATAGGCCAGAGAACGTCGCGTCGAGCGAAATGCTGGCAGTCGCCCGCCCAATGGCTCCCGAAAATGGCTCACGACACCCCACCGCAGTCCAGCGCGGACACCCACAACGCGACGAAACCCCTGCTCTCACAGGGATTCCG
>JAMBLH010000296.1 GCA_023336875.1 Actinomycetes bacterium | reverse complement strand
GGAGTGGTCCGTGGTGTTGCTCAGAAAGACGAACGGAATCCCCGTATGAGAATTCTCTTTGCCACAGCCGAGTACGCTCCGCTCGCTCGTGTTGGTGGCCTTGGGGAAGCAGCAGCCGGCTTGGTCAAGGCTCTCCGTATGAATGGGATTGATGTTGAAGTCGTGCTACCCGACTACTTCTCAACACCTCTCGCGGATGAGACATCGCTTGATCTTGAGGTGCCGGCTTGGGTCGGTGGGGCTCGTGCCAGAAGCGGGTTCGCCGAGGGAGCGGGCGACGTCACGTTTGTTGAGGTCCCGGGAATCAAGAGGCCGAATCCCTATGTGGACGAAGAAGGAAACGGCTGGCCAGACAACGCAGACCGCTTCTTTGCGTTCTCCGCTGCTGTCGCGGCGCTCACCGCCGAGCGAAAGCCTGATGTTCTCCACTGCAACGATTGGCACACAGCTGCGGCCATGGGGTTTGTCGATGATTCCCTCGCAACAGTGCTGACGATCCACACGCTCGGGTACCAGGGATGGACCTCGGGCGGGTGGCTTGACCGAATACCGAATCATGCACCTGTGTTCGAGTCGCACGGCGGTACAAACCCGATGGCTGGAGGTATCCAACTCGCTGATGTGGTGATCGCTGTCAGCCCAACGTATGCGGCCGAGATAACCAGGGTGGAGACCGGCTTTGGACTTCACGGGGAGTTGTCCGATCTCGGTGACAGACTGATAGGGATACGAAACGGCATTGATACAGCTTTGTGGAACCCCGCGGTCGATCCTCTCATCGCACACCGATACGATGCAAACGACATGGGCGGGAAGGGGGCGTGTCGTGAAGACCTTCTGAGCTCAGTCGGGTGGGAGGATTCGGGTGTCCCCATCGTCGGCATCGTGTCGCGCCTTGTTGAGCAGAAGGGGATCGACCTTGCGCTCGATGCCGTCCGCTTCGCTGCGACGATGCCGTTCCGTCTGGTTGTCCTCGGCTCGGGCGAACGATGGATCTCTGACTTCGCAAGAAGGGTCGCCGCCGACGATCCCGATTCGCTTTCGTTCACCGACGGATATGACGTGGGTCTTGGACACAAGATCTTTGCTGGCTCCGACCTGATGCTTATGCCAAGCCGATTTGAGCCATGCGGACTTGCACAGATGCAAGCGATGGAATACGGCACGATTCCTGTGGTCACAGCTGTCGGCGGTCTCCTTGACACTGTCATCGATGCCGATCGTGACCGAAGCGCAGGAACGGGTTTCGTGGCCGAGTCTGTTGACGTTGCAGGCATTGTTGATGCGCTGCACCGCGGGGTCAGAGCCTGGCGGCATCCCCGCAGAAGGGTATCCATCCAATCGAGGGGCATGGAGACAGATTGGTCGTGGAAAGAACCCGCGCTCCACCACATCGAAGCGTACGAAATGGCGATCGGGCTCAGCCGTAGCTGATCTCGTCGTCCTTGCCCACCGCCGTGATGCCTGCTTCTGAGACGGTGAACTCCTCACGGTCCCTGTCCTCGTCAACGCCGATCTCTCTGTTGCGTGGGACCACGAGATTCTTGTCGAGAATTGCATCCTTGACTACAGCGCCTGCACTGATGGTGACATTGTCGAAGATGATCGAGTTCTCGACCAACGCCCCAGGCTCGATCCGCACGTTCGGTGAGATAACCGAATGATCGACTGTTGCTCCAGTGATGATCGATCCGGCAGAGATCATGGAGTTGACTATTTTTCCAGCTCCGAATTCACCGTGTGCAACGATCTTTGCGGGTGGGAGAGTCTCGGGGTGGGAGGTGTACACCGGCCAGCGCTGGTTGTAAAGGTTGAAGATCGGATGTGGATTGACAAGATCCATATTGGCGTCGTAGTAGGAGTCCAGGGTTCCCACGTCTCGCCAATAGTGGCTGTCCCTGGGCGTTTCGCCAGGAACGATATTCTCGGTGAAGTCGTACACATGGGCTTCGCCGGACGACACAAGCGCAGGGATGATGTCACCACCGATATCTCTACTCGATCCGGACGAAGCGGCGTCCGCACGAAGAATGTCCTCAAGCACACTCGTGTCAAAAAGGTAGTTTCCCATCGATACGAATGCCTCCTCGGGTGAATCGGGAAGGCCTAAAGGATCACCTGGCTTCTCGCGGAACGCGGTGATCATTGTCGGGTGTGAACCTGTCTCGATGACACCGAACTGCGTGGCCTCGGCGAGTGGCACGCGGATGCCGGCAACGGTTACTCCGGCGCCCGTCTCAAGATGGTGCTCGAGCATCTGACTTGGATCCATGCGGTAGATGTGGTCGGCGCCGAAGACGAACATGTGTGTTGGGCGCTCGTCACGCACGAGGTTCATGTTCTGAAATAGCGCATCGGCGGAGCCCGCAAACCACTGCGGCCCGAGACGCATCTGGGCTGGCACCGTTGTCACATAGTTACCGAGGACAGTCGACATTCGCCAAGTTCTCGAAATATGCACATCGAGGCTGTGGCTCTTGTACTGGGTAAGTACAACTATGCGTCTGAAGCCGCCGTTCACGAGGTTTGAGAGTGCAAAGTCGATCAGTCGGTACTGGCCGCCGTGGGGAACGGCCGGCTTGGCCCGCACCCGCGTGAGCGGCATGAGACGCTTGCCTGCACCGCCAGCGAGAACGACTGACAGAATCCTTGGCTCGCGAAGAAGTCGGCTCATGTGCACATTGTCGCACACCAGAGTCGGTTGGCGACATCCAAGTAGATGGACCTGTACCAACCTGCTGTAGGTTGTGGCTGTGAACGCGGTACCAGCGCCAATGAGCGACGACGATCGGTGGGCCTTCAACGAGGGAACACACGCTGATCTTGCAAGTGTGCTTGGCTCGCACCTTGATGGCGACGGAGCCATCTTTCGTGTGTGGGCACCGTCTGCCGCTCGGGTTATGGTGATCGGC
>JAMBLH010000295.1 GCA_023336875.1 Actinomycetes bacterium | reverse complement strand
GTTGGAGCGAATACTCCTGCTGCCCGTATCATCGGTGGCAGCGATCGAGGAGGCCCCCAATAGGGGACAGCGAGTCATACGGAGCATTGCGTGAACGCGTGACAGGGCTCAATGGTGTCGTGATGGTCATCGGCGATGCAGGCACGGGTAAGACGACACTTGCTCGTATGTTGCTGCGTGATGCTGTGGAGCATGGTCGTACGGTGGCCTATGTCGACGGTGATGTTGCTGCGGCAACGGTCGGCCCAGTCGCCTGTGTGGGGCTTAAGGTTGTCAGGTCTCTTGAGGACTGCGAAGCGCTCGTTGTTCCCGACGAGCTCCGGTTCGTTGGAGCTGTGGAACCGAACGGCGTGGTCCTGCCACATGTTGTCGCCGTCACGGCACTGATCGACATCGCGAAGGAGAAGGCAGACCTCGTCATCTGTGACACCACAGGGGTTGTCACTGGCGTGGTCGGTCAGACGCTGAAGTATCACCTGGTCGAACTGGCCCAGCCCTCACTTGTGATTGCCATACGACGCGGAGCCGAACTCGATCCTGTGATCGGAATGCTGAGGCGGTTCCTCTCGACGAGGGTGGCTGAGGTCGAACCTCCGGACGATCTTGTTGTGGGCTCTCCATTGGACCGACAGGACATCAGGTCCGAGGCGCTGCACAAAAACCTCGGCGACGATCCACCACGTTGGAGGGTTCAGACAACAGTCTTCGCTCCAACTCTTCCAGACGGCTTCGATGTGAGCCGATTGGATGGCATGCTCGTGGGCGTCCAGGATGAGCGAGGACGATGCCTGGGCCTCGGCGTACTCGAACACGTCGACGGCACTGTCAAGGTCGCGACGAGATACGGCGACGAGATGCGAGGTCTCCGTCTCGGATCGATCCGGGTGGACCTCGAGACCTTCGCGACAAGCCGAGTGCGACTCCGCGAACTCATATTCGGCGTCTGAGCTTTTGGCGTGGCTAACGGGAACATCGTCCCGCTGGCCACGCCAAAATCAGCTGGTCGCCAGATCTTGGCTCATTGCCGCAAAGCCTGCGTCGAGGTCGTGGACGGTCATGATCCTCCGGCCAGGTTGGATGGCGTCCTTGACGGTGCCGACAGAAAGCCCTCTCGCCTTCCAGGTCAGGGCGAGCGACTCGAGAGACTGCTCGAATGCGACAGCGAGGCCGTAGATCGAAGCCTGCCGCACGGGTGATTCGATGACTTCGATAACCGGTCCGCCGCGGAAGAAGGCTGCAGGTCTCCCGCCGACTTGCATCTTGAGGCGTGGCACGAGTCCGATGCGGTCGAAGCTGCTGATTGCACCATCGAGATCAGGGACGAGCAGAACGACATGATCGATCGTGAACTCGGCGACATCAATTGCCTCCGGCTCCTCCATTGTGTGGATGGGAAGAGCGGGCGCGGACGGTGCCCATGCCCACTTGGGGTCTCCCGTGGTGAGTGTGACGCCACCAAGTAATGGAACCTCGGGCCAGGCGAACAGTGTCCAGTCGATCGGCAGCTGGATGGCAGTGAGGATGCTCATGGTGACACGATATCCGCTCTTGCTTTCTGGCAGGCAGGGAAGGCCCGACGAACCTTCATCCTTGAGTCCCGCACTTCCCCGAACGAGGCAATTGAATGTCGGCACATCGGGCCTTCGATTCGCAACATACGACGTCACCCGCCTCACTTCAACAGGGCCGTTAGGCACCGTTTTCCCATTCTCTCCCCTGCACCCAAGACAACTGGCCCCAACCGGCCCCATGTGCACGACCGAATGTGGGGTTCTCCACATATCCACAGCTATCCACAGGTGATTGTGCACAACGCGCTGTGGGAAAGTCGTTGGCCGAAAGATTTCGCGGGGAACCACCGAGAGGGCCTATTTCGCCGAAATGCCCTCGTACAGTTCCAGCAACCTCGTTGCGGTTGCCTCCCAGGAGAACCTCTCGCTGAACGCCAGGGCTCCTTCGGAGAGCCGCTCGGCGAATCCAGGATGATCGAGAATCGCTGCGATCGCGGTGGCGAACGCGCTGGGATCGTGATCGTTGACGAGAAGCCCTGACTCGGATGCATTGACGACGTAGGGCAGACCCCCAATGTTGGATGCAACAACCGGTATCCCACATGCCTGTGCCTCGGCGGCAACGAGTCCAAAGGACTCACTTCGCGATGGGACGATCACCACGTTGGCTGCCCGATAGTGGTCTGCGAGCACGGCGTGTGGCTGCGGCTCGAAGAACCGCACCTTTGAGGCAATCTGTCGTTGCGCGATGATCCGGCGACACTCCTCGAGTTCCCAGCGCCCCTGTGCTCCGCTGGCACCTCCGACGATGTGCAGCATCACGGGCAGATTCTCACTCGTTCGTGCGTCGAGCAGATCGGCGAATGCCTCGACAGCTGTGCTCGTGCCCTTGTGGGCCTGGATTCGTCCAACGAACAGGACGATCTGCTCCGTGCCGAATCCGAGTCGTGCGCGAGCAGTGTGCTGGTCGCCGGGATGGAACACGGCGTGGTCGACGCCGGGCGCCGAAACGCAGAGGCGCTCTGGGGTGGCGTCATAATGCTCGAGAAGGTCGTCGAATTCGAATGGCGTCGACGCAATGACGCAGTCGGATCTCGCTATCACGTCGGCCTCGGTCATGAGGCGCGTGTGTGTCGAGGTGTCCTCGGACGGGTGCCGTGTGGCGTCCTTCACCTTCCCGAGCGTATGGAATGAGTTTGCCAGCGGAATCTGGAGCATGTCCTTCATCCTCACGCCGGTGCGGCCAGATAGCCAATAGTGGCTGTGGACGATCTCGTACGATCGGTTCCTCTCCTTGATCCAGTCAATCACACCGTCAGAGAACGCACCTACATGGTCCTGCATCTGGGAGACGTTCAGCCGATCGATAGAGCCGGCATCGATGTGAACGACCCGATATCCCGGAACGACCTCGATCACATGAGCGAGATCGCGGTCGAAACGTCTTGTGAACACGGTTACATCGACGCCACGGCCGACCATCGTGTGTGACAGACGATCGAGATACACATTCATGCCTCCGGCATCGCCCTGCCCAGGTTGGAGCAGGGGAGACGAATGCATTGCTATGTAGGCAACTTTTGAGATCCTATTCGAGATTATCTTCGACGTCATGGGGTCCGGCCCTCGATGGCAAAGAGCTGCCTCGGCTCGGCGCCATGTCTGAATTTGTACTGCTCATCTCCTTTGAGGAAGTCGAACACGACAGCTCCACGGTCGATCTCAGTCTCGATCATTGCTGAGAAGAGCACGATACCTGGGGACGCCATCGCAGCTGCTGGGTCGTACGCCGAGTTGTAGTAGTAGTACCCGTTGTCTGCCTCGAACCCGAACGCTGCAGCCCGTGCCACGCCATCACAGGTGAGGAGGTGGATCGAGGCTCCAGCAGTTAGCAGCAGCTCTCGGAACAACTCCTCCATAGCGCCGGTCATGAACTGCCCCTTCTCACCTACAGACAGACGATGCATGGTGCAGAAGACGTCGATAGCGTCGCTTTCATGACGCTCGATGTCGATGAGCCCAAACTCGGCCTCGAATCTTCGCCGCTTTCTTCGAACCTCGTGACGTTGCTTCTTGGAGAGAGATGCAAGCCAATCGTCATAGGTGGGCGGCAGGGAAATTGTGGCCACCACCTCATCCTCCGAAACCACAGTTTCGACTCCGGACGTGGAGAGGGCCGCGACGATTGGGTCAACGGCCTCCAAGGGTAGAGAGTCGAACCTGAATGGCATATCAGGAAAGTGGCCGACTGCGCGGACGAGGGCTTCGGTGCCGTCCTGCCCGACCGGAGCGTGGTAATCGGTGAGATCAGACCTACCTGCGAACGTAAGGAGTCCCTCAGATACGACGACTGCCGTAGCGCCCGATGTCGATGCCTCGATGTGAAGCTCGGCGTTCTGATCCGCTCGATGATGCCACAGCGCCTCGAGGAATGGCCTCTGAGGAAACGGCCCGACGTTCTCCGCGAGTGGGGCGAGATCCGTGGGGAAAGACTTCCAGTCGTTGTTGAGCGTCACGCCTCGATCAACTCCAGGTGTCCAACAACGTGATCGCCCCCGACGACGGGAGGACGCATCTCGTCTCGGAGCGCGTCAACCATTGCCTGGGGCAACACCCCGATCCTATTGGCCGTCACGAGCGCTGCGGCAACCGCCACTCCAGGCCGCCCGGAGTGACTCTTGGTTGCAATGGTGACGTCGCCCCTGGTCATTCCGAGGAGTCCCTCGGCACCAACTTTGAGAGGTCCGCCCCACCACAGCGCCGTCCGACCGTCTGGCCCCAGGTTGTCCGCGACCAACGCACCGAAACGATTCACTGCCCCTGCGATCGGTGCGAGTTCTGGATCGGTGCCGAGACGGATGAAGGCGTTCGCGAGCCCTCGAGTCGATCCGCGTAGGGTCGGAGCGCCGCACCCGTCCACGCCGACGGGTTCCGGTTCGAGTCCCGAGACGTCCCGCATGATGTCAACGATCGATTGCTGAAGGGGATGATCCGGGTCGAGATACGTGGCCGTGTCCCATCCCGCCACCGTGCATGCAGCCAGCCAGCCAGCGTGTTTCCCAGAGCAGTTGTGAAACCGACGCTCCCTGCGAGTGTTTCCGTGCGCCACCTGAAGGTCGTGTGCCCTGGCTGCGAGGGGTCTGTCGCGAGGACACCTGAGGTCGTCCACGCTCAATCCATGATCCTCCAGGATTGCGGTGACGATGCCGAGGTGGACAGGAAATCCACCGTGGCTTGCGCATGAGATGGCTAGATGCTCATCAGGCAGTGTGCGGCCGGTGCGGGTGGCAGCGAGGGCCTGGAATGGCTTGATCGCCGAGCGATAGAACACCGGACGGTCGGGATCTCCCGAGGAGAACAATACGTTGTGCGATGCGTCCATGGCGATCACGGATGCGTCCTCGACCGACTCGACGAGTCCCGAACGGACCCTTCCGAATCGCATGGGCTACTTCTGGGAGAGGAACTCGTCGGCGCTTGCCGATCCCTCCCTGTAGCGCCTCGTGATCTCTCCTGTGATGATGTCGTGAGCGTTATAGACGGCGCGGCGCTGATTCGAGACGGTCAATTCCGTCTCGGAGAGAACCTCGCGAATATTGCGCAGCTCATCCGTTTCGGTTGTGGGGAGATGGGTGAGAAAACCGTCGCTCAGAGCCTGGTCGACCTCTCTCTTACCGCCTCCGGCGAGTTCGGGTAGATCCAGGGAGAGTCCACGATCGAGCGGATTCGATGTCCGGCCCGAAGGTGTGTCCGCGAGGATCTCGGGGAGTGCCTCGATGAGGGACCGAGTCTCCTCGCCGGAGCGGCGTCGCAACTCGAAGTCGAGCAGATCCATACGTCCGTGGAGCATGCGTCTGTAGTAGGAGAGTTCCGTGTCGAGTTCATCACAGATCACACGTCGCGATCTGAGATCGTCGATGGAGATCTCCTCGATGTCGTTGGTGAACGAGTCGTCGATCACCTGGTCAATGCGTCTGCGTTGTTGTGTCATTTCGAACTCCTTGAACGCTGACAATTTAGCAAGCAGAGCGCACAGTCGGGTACGGGTTGACAGCTCTGCCGTTTGGACGTATCTCAAAGTGGTTTTGCGGAGACGTGTATCTGGCGTTTCCCGAGTTTCCGACGAACCCGACAACTGTCCCCTTGGCGACACGCTGGCCAGAGGAGATGTTGCCCGGATGCCCATCGAGGTGCGTGTAGTAGTACACCGTGCCGTTGTCGGAGTAGAGGTGGGTCGAGCGACCACCCAGGCTGTTGCTTGAGAACTTGATGCGCCCATCGACAACCGCAACGACAGGCGTACCTCGTGTCGCGAACATGTCAACGCCCTTGTGTCTCCTGCCGCCGGAGCGTGGGAAGCCCCACGAGTCGATAAACGATGCCCCGCCGAGTACAGGGCAGATGAAACCTGGCGTGGTTGCTGGAGGTGTGCCGCCTGCGGCTCCAGGTCTGGAAGCCGATTTCTCCGCCTTCTGCCGCTTGATCCGGGCATCCTCAACACGTTTCTCGTTGATCTCCCTGTTGTACGTATCGATCGCTGCATGGAGACTGTCATCAGCCTTCGCAAGGATCGTCGCTTGCGTCTTTTGAAGCTCAGAGATGTCCTCGACCACAATGGCTGCCGCGTCCTGATTGGCAGCGACGTCCGCGCGCCGAATGTCGAGTTCCGCAGATGCACGATCTGCCTGGCGTGAGACAGCATCGAGGTTGTCCAGCGACGCGAGCTCGCGCTCGGTTGCCCTGCCAATGAGTGCCTGTGAGGTGACGAGGTCCTGGATGCTTGACGCGGTGAACGCGGAGCCAACGAGATTTCTTTGTCCCGATGTGTAGGCATCTATGACAATGTCGCGCGCCCGCTCCTCGAGTTCGTCCGCTTCTTCTTCATAGAAGGCCGCGGCGGTCTCCATCCGCTGGATTCGGTAGGAGAGCTCTTCGCGCTCGGCCCAGAGCTTCTCATACTTGGTCACAGCATCATCGAGCTGCGCGGTGACAGTCGTGTAATCCTGGTAGGCCTGTGTCTTGCTGGCTTCGGCGATCTTCCGATTTCGCTCCGCTTTGTCGACATCTGCCTGGGTCTGGGCGGACGCGCCAACAGGGACAGCGGCCACGAGGCCGATGGTAAGAAGAAGAATTGCCCAGCGTCGTACGCGCAAACGTGACATGAGTACATGAGGCTAACGCGAGAATCGGTAAACGAGAGTCAGGAAAAGAGCCAGATGGCTATCCAGAACAATGGTGCGGCGAGAACGGCGCCATCAAACATCGCGAGGAGCCCAGGGGAGTCCTCAGTGTGGCTGATCCTTCCGGTTCGTAGCATGGAGCCAAGCGTCCTGCCAGCAATGACACCCGCGGCAGCGGCGACGCCTCCAAGCAGCCCAGCGGCAATATCCATTTCAGAGATGAATAGCCCTGCAAGGAGTCCTGCCAGGAGCGCACCGAGAAGCGCACCGACGTTTGCATCAACTGACTGGATCGAAGCTCCATAGGCACCAGCTATCCATGCACCGACAAGGGCAAACACCGTGACGAGCACGAATGCGACGACAGCGTACGTGCCCGTCAGACGAATGAGAACGAGGCCAGCGGTCGCTGCCGTTGCAACTACCGTGACAAGCGTTGTTGCAGAGGTCGCCCGGAATTCTCGATGGCTGCTGTCAAAGACCGGCCATGACACTGCAACGATGACCCCGAGGGCCAATGCGCCGGCGAAGCCCTCGAATCCCCATGCGTAGGCCCCGATTCCGCCGAGGGTTGCGCCGATCATCGGAGGGAACACGACGAAGGTGTCTGCAAGTCGTTTCGAGGATTCGGAGAGGTCCCATACCCATGCCAGGATGGCTCCGGTCGCAATGAAGGCGAACCATGCGGGATCTGCCCATGACACGGCGATCAGGGCAGCGAATAGCGCAACCGACAGTAGGTTCGGGCCGAAATCGAGTTTCGTCGCGGTGAGCGCGCCACCAGATACAGGAGGGATGAGGGCAACCTCGTCTGACTCGACGATGGTCGTGGACGCCACTGCAGGTTCGCCGTTCACCCATACGCCTGCAGCGCTGGCGCCTGAAGAGAACTTCTCGCCGAACTTCTCGTTTGCCTGAGCGAGGATGTCGCCAACGGTTGAGGCCTCGAAACTGACGCGGTCGGTACCAGCAGATTCTCTCAGGTTGGCGAACAGACGCAGGGTGGCCATGGAGAAGAGCCTAACGGTTTCCCGACGGCTCGCTGTGCTCTCAGGTTGTCCTTGTGACCTTCCTCAGGCCGCGAGGAGTCTCCGGGTCGACCCCGGCAAGACTCGCTGCGTGGAGGGTGAAGAGTTGGGCAGCCACGATGAACATGATCGGCGAAAGCCACTCCTCGATCATCGGTAGGTTCACGGTGGGGAGGTCGGGAACATCGATATTCGTGAGGAGTGTGATCCGAGCATCCCCTTCGTCCCTCGCCCTGCGCACAAGTGTCAAGTTGTCGTCAGCGATAACACCTGCGGGCACAACGGCAAGCAGAGGGAAGTCCTGCTCGAGGACGGCAAATGGTCCGTGGGCAAAGTCGGCGGTGGAGAACGGATTTGCCAGGACGTAGGCCATCTCCTGTAGTTTGAGGGCCCACTCGAAGGCAGTTGAACGGTTGTAGCCACGCCCAAGGATCACAGCGTCTGGCATCGGTCCGGTGCGTTCCACGGCAGCAACGATCGCCTGCTCAGCGTCGAGTGCTCCTGCCACTGAACCGGGAATCTCGTCGAGATCCACTACGTCGTCAGCGATCATCGCGATCGCGAGAAGGCTTGCGGTGTAGGTCTTGGTGGCGGCGACCGATCGTTCCGGCCCCGCTTTAAGTGGCACCACGAGGTCCACGATGTCGGCCATTGGTGACTCGGGGTCGTTCGTGATAGCGATCGTGGGCCGACCCTGGCGCCGTCCTTCGGTGAGGACCGCGAGAAGGTCAGGGCTCTGGCCGGATTGGGAGATCCCTACGACAGCTGCGGAGGAGAGATCAGGCGGTTGCTGGTACTTCGTGTACAGCGACGGTGCAGCGAGAGTGACGGGCATCGAGAGTTTCGTTCCCCACGCGTACTTCGCATAGCGTGCCGCATTGTCCGATGTACCTCTGGCAGCGATCAGGATGTGACCGATCCCAGCTCCGGTGAGCATGTCCCGCGCTCGGGCGGCAATCGACTGGTTCGCTGACAGTGCCCCCCGAAGGACATCTGGCTGCTCGAAAATCTCAGACCTAAGGGTCACGTGGCATTCCTCTCAACCGGTCGGATTCCTTGCAAAACGCGATCTCTCCACCAACGACAGTGGCAACGACCGTTGTTCCATCGAGGAGGACGACGTCGCCCCGTGCCCCGATGGAAAGCGTACCGAGATCTGCTCGGCCGAGCGCGGTTGCGGGATGCAGCGACGCGGCGTCCGTTGCTTCCTTCAGACTTGCCTCGGTTGTCTCCATGAGAACGGCCACCGCTCGATCCATGGTGAGAACCGAACCTGCCAGAGAACCCGTGGCGTTGCGAACTGCACCCTGGTTGACGGTGACGGGAACTCCGCCAATGTCATAGGCCCCTTCTGGCATCCCTGTCGCCGAGATCGCGTCCGTAACGAGAATCAGCCGATCGGGTGCCGAGCGCCACGCGAGCCGCAACATCTCTGGTGCAAGGTGGATCCCGTCGGCGATCACACCAAAGTGTGTCCTCGGGTCGGTCATGAGTACTCCTGCGAGACCCGGATCGCGGGCAGTCAGTGGCGCCATTGCGTTGAAGAGATGAGTTCCAAGGGTTGCGCCTGCACCAAGAGCCTGGTCTGTCTCGTCTGAAGTAGCGGCTGAATGTCCGAGCGACGCGACGACCCCAGCGGCAACAAGCCTCTCGATGAAACTGAGGACTCCCTGGATCTCGGGTGCCACCGTAACGATGGCGATCTCTGACGTGTCGATCTGTCGCGGAGCAGCAGAGACCAGAAGATCCTTGGGGTGCGTGCCCCGCTTCGCCTGAGAGAGATAGGGCCCCTCGATGTGCAAGCCGATCGGCTCGGCGCCCACATAGCCATCAGGCCGGATGGCGATCGCTTTTTGGGCCGCGGCGATGCGATCCGGCGGGGACGTGATGATCGTCGGGCAGAAGCTCGTGACGCCCTGCTCAGGAAGTCTGGATCCGACCGCCCACATCGATGTGGGATCCTCGGTGAAGTCGTGGCCGTAGGCACCATTGACCTGGATGTCGATAAACCCGGCGGCGACCGTCAGTCCATCAGCATCCACGGTTGGAAGGGAGGCGTTCGGATCGGAGATCACACCATTGATGACCGAGAGGCTGAGCGCCACGCCAGCCGAGTCCTTGCCGTTGGCAATGTGTATGCCGGTCACTCGTGGCTCATTCAGTGATCGTGCCGCCGCAGTTACCGAAGCCGATCGGTACAGCGCCGTCGGCCGTGCAGCGTCCACGGATGGTGACGGTGTCACCCTCGTTGAGGAACGTCCTCTTAGCACCGTCGGCCAGCTCAATTGGTTGTGTGCCATTCCATGAAATCTCCAGCAGTGAACCGAACTCATCCCTCGTCGGCCCGGAGACGGTCCCTGAGGCGAACAGATCGCCGGGGCGGATCGTTGCCCCGTTCACAGTCGCGTGGGCCAACTGTTGGGCCATCGACCAGTACATGTTCATGAAGGAGGTGATTGTCATGTTCCTTCTCCAAGATATCCAAGTGCGGCAAGGGCGTCGATTGGCTCATCGAAGTCGCATGATCCATAGGAGACGAAACCGGTGTGACGGACACGTCTGAGTGTCGAGCCGGGGATCTCGTTACCCCGCCACGAGGCGAATGCGGCGGAGACCGAGAAATTGTCAACGTGTGTATCAGCGACCACCTCTTCGATCGTTGCTGGATCCAGTCCTGCTTCCGCCAGCGCCGCTGCCATCAGGATGTTGATAAACCCGTGCCTCTCAGCACCGAGGCGTACATCGAAGTGGCGGATGGGTTCGTGAAGCCCCGCCGTTGCCTTGAAGGGAAGTCGCTCATTCGTGCAGGCGATCACGAACTCGGCCAGCTGTGCTGGTGTGGGGAACATGTCGGGTGTGGTTCCTCCGCACCTGAGCTTGGCTCCCCCTACTCTGCGCCGCCCGCTCAGTTGCCGCGCGACCAGAGAGACCTGTTCGGTGATCGAGGTTCTCCTATCCACTTCGATGAACGCCACTGTGTCGGGGCCGATCGAGAGCATGGCATCGAGAAGTGAGGTCACCGAGGTGGATGTTGGTTCGTTGAGCTTGGCTTCTGCCGCGGAGATGGTCATGACAGGATCCATCTCGGCTTGGAAGTCGATGCTCTCCGCACCAGACTCGCCCGGCGTGCCGTCGAATATCACGCCGACATCCCAGGGCAGTTCGCCTGAAGCGAACGTGGCCGTTGCGGCCGCTGCGAGTACGGTGAGTTGGGATGCTCGGCAGAGGAATCTTCCTGCTACCCAATGGTGCCCTTCGGAACGGATTCGTGTGTATTCGGCCACGGCTGGGACCACCGACAGGGAGGCGGGAGGGAAGAGGCCCGCGTAGTCGATGAGGGCGGCAAATGCGGCTGTACGAGCATCAAGAACGAGTCTCATCGACCCTCGAGCCAGGTCCATGCATAACCGTCGTCCTGAGAGTCGCGTGCGCCAGGTCCGAGATCGAGCGGTCCTCCCCATCCCTGCTCGATGTAGACCATCTCGTCGCCTGTCGCGTTCTTGTAGAGGTCAGAATCGTCTGACCCGACAAAATAGGAGATCGAGCAATCCTCGTTCGTCATT
>JAMBLH010000294.1 GCA_023336875.1 Actinomycetes bacterium | reverse complement strand
CCATGCGTAAGAAAATGATGGCTGGGAACTGGAAGATGCATGCCAACCATCTGGAGGCGATCCAGATGGTGCAGAAACTGAGCTATCGGCTCGACCTGCCAGACTATGAACGTGTTGAAGTGGTTGTGTGTCCTCCGTTCACGGCGTTGCGATCCTGCCAGACCGTCATTGAGACCGACCACCTCGCGATCAGGCTTGGTGCACAGAACTGCGATTGGCACGACGAGGGCCCATTCACTGGTGAGATAGCACCTCCAATGCTCTCAAAACTCAGCGTCAAATATGTGATCGTTGGCCACTCTGAACGTAGACAGCTGTTCGGCGAAACTGACGAGGTCGTGAATCAGAAGGCGAAGGCTGTGCTCGCAAACGGCATGACACCCATCATCTGTGTCGGTGAGACGGAAGCAGAGCGCGACGCCGGCGAAGCCGAGGCAAGGGTCGCTGTACAGGTGCAAGCAGCGATCGCGGGCCTCGACGCGGAAGTCGTTGCTTCAGTCGTGGTCGCGTACGAACCCATCTGGGCGATAGGAACAGGGAGAACTGCCAGCGCAGACGATGCTGGTGCAATGTGTACGTTCGTACGCGAACGGATCCGCGAAGCCGCGTATAGCGCGGCTGACTCGACACGCATCCTCTATGGCGGGTCCGTCAACCCTGGGAACGTCGCCGGCCTCATGGCCAAGAAGGATATCGACGGCGGCCTCGTCGGTGGAGCTTCGCTCGATCCGGATACCTTCGCGTCCGTTATTCGATACTGGGTGTGACTCGTCGGCTGTGAACACCGCTAGGTAAGGTGATGCCGTGGCAACGTATCAACTTGCATGCGAATTCGACATCGTGAGACGAATCGGATGGTCGGATGAGGAACTCGGCGAACACATAGATAGCGTGTTCGACAGGTTGCATCAGGCTGATGGCCTCAAGGAGGTCGAAGCTGAAGCTGATCTCGATTCCGGTCGAGCTGCCGTGTCGATGACAATCACCACCTTCGATGATGATCCGCGCCACATGGCATGTGTGGTTCTGGGTGTCGCCATCCGGTCATGCGGCGGTACGCACGTCGGCCTCCTCCCCATGGGCGAAGAGGCAATCGTCAAGCCACAGCGAAATCAGTGGTCAGGATTGCGGACCCCGACGTGGGGGATCCGTCAGATCGACTTCAATAAGGAGTCGCCTGTCTGAGACCGCGGTACGCTTGGCGTATGGGTGTCGCATCCAAACTCGTATTGCTCCGCCACGGAGAGAGCCTCTGGAATCTCGAGAACGTCTTTACCGGTTGGACAGACGTCCCTCTCTCTGAGAAGGGGGAGCGCGAAGCGGTGGAAGCTGGCGCAGTGATGACCGAGGAGCGGCTGGCGTTCGATCTCGTCCATACCAGTCTTCTCCGTCGAGCGATCGACACAGCCGATCTATCTCTTGGGGAGATGGAGATGGGCTGGATACCCGTGAAGCGGCACTGGCGACTGAACGAACGTCACTACGGTGCCCTTCAGGGTCTCAACAAGAAGGAGACTGCCGGCGAATTCGGACTCGAACAGGTCCACATCTGGCGCAGGTCATTTTCCACCCCACCTCCGGCGTTGGAAATCGCTGATCCGAGACACCCCTCCCATGATCGCAGGTACGCATCCCTCGCTCCCGAACAGCTTCCCGCTACGGAGTGTCTTGCCGATGTCGTCGAACGGATGCTCCCCTACTGGTACGACTCGATCGTGCCCAACCTGAGGGAAGGTAGAACCGTTCTGGTGGTCGCACACGGGAACAGCCTCAGAGCGCT
>JAMBLH010000293.1 GCA_023336875.1 Actinomycetes bacterium | reverse complement strand
GTGGTGTGAGATACTGGTTCCACGGTTACCACTCCGGTCGCCAGTCAGGAGGCTCCGATGGCGAACAAGGACAAGGGTGGCAAGAGTTCAAAGAAGGTTGCTGAGAAGACTCTCAAGGAGAAGCGTCTTGCCAAGAAGGCCAAGAAGGCGCCGCAGACCAACCAGTCTCTCGACAACACCTTCGGACACTGACAATCAACGCCGGGCGCTTCTGGTTCACTCGCATCAAAAGGAAGGAATCCCAACTCGGATCTACGTGCCCAAAGTGGCACGCATGCTCGCCCCTTCGATGATGCTCACTGCCCTCATGGGGCCTGTGAAGCGAGCGATCTCCGCAACTGTGATTTTGAGACATTGAGGGAGAGCTGCTATGGGTTCGGCGAACGCTCAGGGAGACCGTGCCCGGCTATCTGGATCTGCTCGTCAACTGGACCGTTTGACGCGCGTAGCCAGGATTGTGCGTCGTACGAATCTAGGCCATCTTCTATGATTCAATGGAGGAGGCACGATGGAATTCACGATCCACCCTGAACTGCCCGCGATCGATATCCAGCGAGCGAGGGCCTGGTACAAGGAGAAGCTTGGGCTGGATCCGGTGACCGTTGGAGGCGATCCTCTCGATCCCGAGGCTGAACCATCCGACTCAGAGCTTCTTTATGACACCGGTACTGCCACGTTCGGAGTCTATGAATCACCGCACGCGGGGAAGAACCTCGCGACAGCGGCACGGCTCGTGGCAAGCGACTTCGATGCTGCCCATGCCGAGCTCGTCGCCAACGGCGTGGTGTTTGAGGAGTACGACATCGAGCAGTTCAGCGAGGAGAACGGCACGCCGTACTTTCGCAATGGCGTCCTGATATCACCCGACGGCGAGAAGACGGCGTGGTTCAAGGACTCCGAAGGGAACATCCTCGCTATCGGCTCCGCCTGACCCGGAGGCGAACGTGGCAGACGATCAGATCACGATTGACCCGGATTTCGGTCCCCAACGGGAGAATTCAGGACTTGGCCAGCGAAGAAGCTTCAGACGGTTGGGATTGGCGGCGATTCTGTTCCTCCTATTGCTTGTCGGCTGGCTATTGACCTCCACTACGTCCGACGCTCCAGAACCAATATGGGATCCTCTCACCGTTACAACGGTGATCGCACAGGATGCGACTCCGCCGGCAACAGAATCAATCGAGTCCCCTTTCCTCGTCGATATTGGTGTGTGGGGTGGTTTTGAGACACCGAATGATCTGGTCATCGATGCAAGTGGTGTGCTGTTCGTGTCGGAAACCGCGGGCGAGAGGGTTCGTACCGCCATCATCCGGACCAGCTTGCATGCAAGTGAGTGGACGATCGTTGCATCCGGCATTCCCGATGCGGAGGGGCTGGCAGTGTCCGACGACGGAGTGTTGTTCATCAGTGGTGATAACACGGTGTACAGCGTGAGAGATGGCGGTGCGGCCGAACCTTTCGCGCATGGCTTTGATGATCCGGAAGGGTTGGCTGTCGACGCCAATGGTGACCTCTACGTGGCGGACGACGCAGAGGAGGGAATTCGAATCTCGAAGGTCGCTATCCGCCCGGATGGAACCGGCGAGCTACCTGTCTGGATCGCCACGGTGCCAGGTCACAGTGCAGCGGACATCGAATTCGGCCCAAATGGCGACCTCTTTGTAGCGAACGCTCGTGACGGCGTTTGGGTGATCAAGTTGCGTGATGATGGCTCGGTGAACTCGCGTCTATTTGCAAGCCTCGCGGGGCAGAGGGCACTGGCGTTCGACAAATCCGGAACGCTCTATTCCGCCGGTGGTGGCGACTTCACCGTCTGGTCCATCGATGAGCAGGGGGTTCCCACGGCGATTGGCGATCAGTATTTTCAGGTCGAGGGCTTGGCCGTTGCGCCATCGGGCATCCTCTACATCTCAAGTGCGGCAGACAACAAGATTCTCCGCATCGACCCAGCGTCGATTGACGCGTCCGGTGCCAACGCGGCCCCGGACACGACGCCTCTGGATCTGGTCGGGGCACTTCCCGGTGACGAGGGTCGTGCGCGCCAGCCGCTTGGGATGGTGGACGAATTGCCTTCCAGCCCGCGTCTCGACTTCCTCTACGAGCTATGCGTGCCGGAATGCTTTCGAGACGCTGTTGCAGTGAGTGGCGACAATCCGGCGATTCATGTGGAGGGCCCGGAGGCCGATGAGCCTTTTTACGTGCGTCATGGGTTCATCAACAACGGTACCGAGGCGCTTGGCGATGACTTCGACGTTGTTATGTACCTCACGCGACGGAGCGGTCCCACACTCCCCGATGGTGGGTTTGAACTGGGGCAGACGTTCCGGTTCACATCTGACTTTGTGCTTCGTGGTACTACGGACGAATGTGGACCGACATATAGGACACAGAGCGAACCACAGAACTGTGAGTGGTTCGTTCACGACTTCCCCGACGGGATTCCCGCAGGCAGATACGACCTGTGGGCCGTATGGGAGGCCCCGTGCTCGGAATGGATGGAACTCGGTTTCACAGAATCGTGCAGCCAGGCCGACGAAGTGGTCTCGTTCTTCTCATCAGGCGTCAACTCCCCATTCGGCTGGGAGTGACCCAGCACTGCTTCTTGCTGATACCTGACTGCTGATAGCTGCCAGGGAGAAACCACTTGACATCGAACGTATGTTCGATAGATTGGAGATATGAACAACCTATACCCGGCTGATGGTCGGGTGATGGGTTCACATAACGGCAACACCCCGGTTGCCGGTCTTCCCCAACTTCCCAGTGAGCCTGTTGCCTATTCCGATCGCCCCAACACATTCCAGAAACTCGAAGCATTCGAGGAACATCTTGATGCCATGTCTGACGACGTGTTGGACAAAGCCACCATTGAGCTGCGTTCCTCTATCAACGCTGCCCATGCCCGCTTTGCGTTACAGGTCCGCGAGCTGGAACGCCGTGACGTTCCTCGCCTCGATCACGGGTTGACGACCACGGGCTGGTTGAAGAAATATTGCCAGATGACGGGAGCCGAGGCGTCTGGGACGGTTAAGACGGCTCGTGCAATGACCCACATGCCCACCGTGACTACCAACGCACTTGCGGGTCGAGTCCCTCCACGCTCGGTACAGCTCCTCTCTCAGGCATCGGCACGACACCCAGGTGCATTCCAGGACCATGAACCCGCGTTTGGTGATGTTGCGACGTATCTCTCATCCACCGACCTCAGGAAAGCCATCGGCCATTGGGAGCAACAGGTTGCCTACCCCGAGGTACTCAAGGACACTGAACGTCGCGATCGGTTGCGGAGTCTGTATCTGGCTGAGATGATGGAAGGGATGGGGGACGTAAGGGGCACCCTTACCCCAGAGATCTTCCACACCCTCACAACAGCTATTGACGCCAGGGTGAACCCCACATTCCTGGATACAGATGACTGGCGGACTCCCGCTCAGCGTCGTGCTGATGCCCTTGGCGACATCTGTTCGTTCTACCTCACCCACAACACTGACACAGTCACCTCAGGTGGTGAACGGCCCCATGTCACCATCACCCTTGACTACGACGTCCTCAAAGGACACGTGGAGCGTCTTGCAGAGATCAACGGTGCGCCCGTGACACCTGAAACAATGCGTCGCATCACCTGTGACGCAGGCATCATCCCCATGGTGTTGGGATCAGACTCAGAACCGTTGGATGTCGGTAGGAAGACCCGCACTATCCCATCAGCGCTGCGCAGGGCTCTTGAACAACGCGACCAGGGCTGTGTATGGCAGGGATGCGGAGCACCCGTGTCATGGTGTGACGCACACCACATCATCCACTGGGCAGACGGAGGAGAAACCAGCCTCGCCAACACCCAACTCCTCTGCCGCACACACCACACAGCCACCCACAAACAAGAACGATCGCCACCCCACTACTGACGCCCCACTACGGGGGCCGGACTACTGGGACGTTCTTCGCCATCGTCCTGATACCTGACACCGGACAGCGGTAGCCTGTTGGCAGTGTCCGCACCGCTGAGTGTTCTTCTTGACCGCTGGCGTCGCGACCTCGACCCACCCCTCCCCGGTCGAGTGGTTGTTGCGCCGTCCGCGCGCGCCTATGTCGTTGCTGCCATGGCAAAACGGCTTGGGAGGCCTGTGCTTGTGGTGGTTGCGGGGGAGCGCGAGGCTGAGGATCTTGTCGAGGATGTGGCGATCTTCACAGACGATGTGCTCCAACTCCCTGCATGGGAGACGCTTCCGTTCGAACACGTCTCACCGAACATCGTGACGATGGCGGCGCGTGTCGAGGCGCGACATCGTCTCACGCTGAAGGCTCCGCTGGTGGTGGTTGCGTCAGTTCGTGCTGTGATCCAGAGGCTGTCGCCGACCCGAGTTGAGCCCTTGGTGCTCAGGCAGGGGGATCGCTACGACTTCTCAGATCTCGTGGCGAACCTGGTCGATCTCGGCTACTCACGAGTCGACCGAGCCGAAGCTCGTGGGGACATGGCTGTGCGTGGCGGAATCGTCGATGTATTTCCTCCGACCACCGTTGGTCCCTACAGACTCGACTTCTGGGGAGACGATCTCGAGGAGATCCGATCGTACTCGGCTAATTCCCAACGCTCGGAGGATGCTGTTGATGCGATCGCGGTGTATCCGGCGCGCGAGGTCATCATCGACTCCGACCTCGCGGGTCGGGCCAAGGAACTCCTGGCCGACGCGCCGTGGGCAGCAGATACATGGGACCGCATCGCGAACCAGATCTCGTTCCAAGGCATGGAGTCATGGCTGCCGTGGCTTGCGCGGCCGTCAACAATCCTCGACGCGACCGATGGTGTTCCTGTGGTTCTGTTCGACCCGGTGAGGTGTGCGGCACGAGCTGAATCTCTCATTGCAGAAGAAGAAGACCTTGCCGTGGCGCTCTCCGACACATGGGGTTCCGAAGGACCTGAAGGGGGAGCACATCCTCCGCTGTATCTCCCGCTCGATACCGATGCAGTCTCGGACCGTTTGGTTGAGGCGCCTCCGCAACCATCGGGCCCCGGTGACGATGGATACGAGATCCGCTCGCTCGACGCCGTCCCAGGCGATCCAGAGTCCATTGCGCGCGCGATCAATCTGTGGAAGGAGCGCGGCGTGGAGATTGTGGTGGC
>JAMBLH010000292.1 GCA_023336875.1 Actinomycetes bacterium | reverse complement strand
AGGGGGGAGTGTGAGCCTGCGAACCCGGTACGCGAAGACCTCGCGCGAGTCTGCGCCGCGGGAGGCTCGCGGGCTCGCGGTCCCCCCTGCATCGCTTTGCTCTGCTGTCCCCCCTGAAGGGGGGACCTCGTCGCGGCCTTCAGTCTTGGCCTATCGAGGCCGATGAAAACCCAATGTCATCAGGACTAATGAAGCGTTCCGAGCGCCATCGGCTCGTCGGGTTTCTGCTGCGCGTCCGCGCAGCGGTCTATGCCGTTGTGGGTGTATTGGTGCTCCTGTTGCCGGCAGCGCTGCCGATCAGGATCATTGGCGTTCTCGTCGTAGCGCTCGCTGCATCAGCACCGTTTGTTGTTCGTCGCGACGATCGATACGCCGGTGTGAGGCTCTCCGCTTCGATCGACATCGTCGCGTCCTACGCGTTGTGGCTCGTTGTGCCGTGGGCGGGGGGAATGTCGCTGCTTCTCACGATTTGGGCCATTGCGTTTGTCGTATTCATGAGTCCAGCCAGGAGTGCTTCTCGGTTCACACTCGCTGCCATACTTCTTGAAGTCTCCAAGGTCGGTGTCGTGCTCGGAGGGGGCGTCATGTCCGGATCGACGTCTCCGTCAGAAGCAACGGACATTGGCATCATCTTCGCCCGCACCATTGCATTGAGCGGCGTCTACGTCCTGTTTCGGGCAATCGACGTCTACATCTTCCGTCTTGCCACTGCCGCTGAATCCGGAGGTGAGCGCTATCGGAGGCTGATGGACGCGGCCCCAACGGGGTACCTCGTACAGGATGACTCCGAGATCGTATACGCGAATGTTGCAGCGGGTGATCTCCTGGAACGTCACGTTTCGGCGCTCGTTGGTTGCCGTATTGCTGACATTGTCGTTCCCGAGGATCGATCAAGGTTGGACCGAGCAATGCAGGTGGCGTGGGATCGCCTCGAATCCGTCAACGTGGAGAGTCTCCAACTCAAGACCGAGTCAAGCGAAGTGTGCTGGGTGGATGCAACGTGCACGGTCATAGACCATGGCCGTGATCTTGCGGTTCAGATCGCTCTGCACGATCGCTCCGGCCAACGTCGGGCCGAGATCGATCTTCGTCGGAAGGAGATTGACTATCGCGAGTTCTTCGAGCGGATTCCAGTTGCTCTCTATCGTTCGCTTCCCAGTGGAAGAATCACCCAGGCGAACTCCGCCCTGGTCGAGCTTCTTGGGGCCGAGTCCGAGGTTCAGGTCACCGATCTCGATGCACGCGATCTCTATGTCGATGCATCAGATCGCGAGCACCTGACACAGATGCTCGAAGAGGGCAACATCGTTGTCGGCTTTGAGGCCCGCATGAAGAGACTCGATGGCAAGATCATCTGGGTGCGAGACACGTCACTCCGAATCGAGACATCGGGCGGGATAGCGTATGAAGGCGCAGTGGTGGATATCACCGGCCGGCGGGGCATCGAGGACGAACTGTGGACCAGGGCAGCCCAGCAGGAGGCGGCCGCAACCATCGGTCAGATCGCTCTCGACTCTGACGATATCGGCGCAGTGATTGATCAGGTCACCCAGCTCGTTTCGCGTGTGTTGGGTACTGAAGGCGTCGTGTTGTTCCAGCGGTATCCGGGGGGAGATCTGGGCGTGACCGGAGCTACCGGCGACGTCGACATTTCACCTGACATGGTGTCGGGCATCGCGGATCGGGCGCACATGACGGCATCGCCCGTCGTTCTCAGATCAGACGGAGAGGTCCGGTTCACGGCTCCGATGCTCTCACAGCTCGGATTGCGTTCCTGTGCTGCTGTGATGGTTCCTGGTGTCGATACTGACTTTGGAACGCTGCTCGCGCTCGCCCGCGATGAAAGGCTCTTTACCGTCGACGACATCAATTTCCTGATAGCGGTTGCCAACGTGCTCGCGGCCGCAATTGACCGGTCGAATGCCAAGACTCGACTTGAGGATCTGCTGAAATCGAAGGATGCGTTCGTTGCGTCGGTGTCACATGAGCTTCGGACGCCGCTCACCGTCGTCACTGGGATGGCACACGAACTGAACGAACGCTGGATGAACCTCACCGATGAAGAACTCGGAGAGTTCACGTCGATGATGGTGGAGCAGAGTCGTGACATGTCGGACCTGATCGAGGATCTCCTGGTCGCAGCGCGGTCAAGTATCGGGAACGTTGCGATACGCAACGAGCGCGTCAGCCTCGCGGACGAGATTGACAGGGTTCTGGCGGGATTCTCCCGCTCCGATGCATCGATTGTTGTCCGGACAGAACCAGGCACGGTGTCGGCGGACCCCATCAGAGTGCGACAGATTCTCAGGAACCTTGTCAACAACGCTCTGAGGTATGGCGGACCGAATGTGGTGATCGAGTCATCACGCGAACCAGGCACGCTTGTAGTTGAGGTGATCGATGACGGTGTGGGGGTTGCAGCGGAGGATCACGAACGAATCTTTGTGGCGTATGAAAGGGCTCATCAGACCGAGGGTCAGCCAGGATCGGTTGGCCTCGGCCTCACTGTTTCGAGGACCCTGGCCGAACTCATGGGTGGTTCCCTTACCTACCGCTTCGATGGTCGCAGTGTCTTCAGACTCGAATTGCCGGCCGCCTCCGACGATCAAGGGACGGCACCGTCGATGGCAGAAGAAGTCGCCCTCTCGATGAGAACCGTTGGCTCGGGCCGGATTGGTGTCGACGTGGGGTGATGGAGTAGAGAGCCCTCAGCTGTCAGGTGACAGCTGTTCAAGAAGTGTTGCGAGTCCAGACTCGATGTCGTCGCCGATGTTCACGGCAACCACCGTCCTGTCCCTTTCGGCCAATGCGGCGCGATCACCCCTGGCTTGGGCGGTGATGAGGTCGTTGAACGAGTAGTCGGTCTCTGGAACGGGCAGAGTGTCGCCTGTGCCGCTGACTATCTGGATGAAGAGGGCACCCGGTGGCCCTCCCTTGTGGAGTTGGCCGGTCGAATGCAGGAATCTCGGTCCTATTCCAACACTCACATATGCCTGGGACTCGTTGCTGAGTATGTCCCGAATCTCGTCGAGACGATTCGTCACGGTCTCGCTCTGCGGGACATACGCCTGGAGCGAGATGTAGGAAGGCGCAGATTCGCGAAGCGATCTTCTGACAGATTCGACCCATGAGGGATCGGACACGTGGACCGGAGGCGCGTCGTCGATACCAAGACCGCCGTCCATTGCGGAAGTGGCGAGCTTCTTTGCAAGTTCGACGTCCGGCTGATCGAACGGGTTGATGGAAAGGCTTCTTCCGACGACGGCTGTTGCGAACTCAAGGATGAACATCAAGCCCGCAACGTCGTACGGGTCGTCGACTGATATCTCGATGTCTCCACCCAGGTCAGCCAGATTCCCGATCGTTACCACTGTGGCACCGGGATCGCCAGCAAGACGCGGTCCACGATCGATTGGCACGATTCCAATGCCGGTCTTGCCCGTCGACTCTGCAACGAGTTGCTCAATCCAGATACCGATCGTCTCAACGGGAAGCATCGAGAGGAACTGGGCCTTGTCACGTCCGTTTCGCGCATGGTCTGCCAGGATGGCTCCGATGCCGAATCCCGGGTTGTCCTCGAGAGGTGTGGGTGGCTTGCAGAGAAGAGCTGCCCGCTCGGCGCTCTCGAGTAGGAGGGAGACATCGCCGCCGATCAGACCGGTTGGTACGAGTCCGAACGCTGTGAGAGCCGAATAGCGGCCCCCCACGTTGGGATCCGCGAGAAACGTTGCCATGAATGCACGGTCTGTGGCCAGGGCTTCGAGTGATGATCCCGGGTCGGTAATCGCTATGAAGTGACTTCCTGGGTCGGGGACGCGTTCTTCGGCCTGTTGCCAGAAGTAGCGGAAGAGTGACATCGTTTCGATCGTTCCACCAGATTTGGATGCAACGATGTACCACGTCGAGACTGGGTCTGTACCAGACGCTGCCTCAAGGACTGCAGCAGGATGCGTCGAGTCGAGGACTGTGAGTTTTGGCGAGGTTGAGGCCAAAGGCAACGTGGCTGCAAATACTTCGGGAGCGAGACTTGATCCGCCCATGCCGAGAAGCAGGATGTCGGTGATGCCGCTCTCGATTGCGTCCGAATGGAGCGCTTCAATCTCGCTGATCAGTGAACGCGAATCCGCGGGTGCGTCGAGCCAGCCAAGCCGATCGGCGATTTCTGGCACAGGGGGATCGGCCCACACAGTTGGATCCTTGCGCCAGAACCTCTCCAACACGTCTTCGGATCTCCAGAGCTCAGCCTCCCTTGCAATGATGCCCGGACCATCGGTCGCCAGAGAGACACGCAGGGGCACTAGATCTGCAGCCGTTTGCGATCGATTGCACCAAGGAGGCTGGTGTAGGCGTCGGCGAAGGATTCAACGCCATCGACCTGCAGTGTCTCTGTGATGGCATCGAAGTCGATTCCGACCTCCGGCAGAGAATCGATGAATGTTGCTGCTTCGTCCATGTCCACAAGCAACGAATCGGCCTTCACCGTCCCGTGGTCGATGAAGGAGTCGATCGTTGCAGGGGGAGCAGTGTTGACGGTGTTCGGGCCGATAAGATCTTCGACATACATCACATCGTTGTACTCAGGATTCTTGGTCGACGTCGACGCCCACAACACACGCTGTGGGCGCGTACCTGCGGCCTTGAGGGCTGCGAATCGTTCACCCTCGAAGAGTTCCTGGTATCTGTTGTAGGCGACCTTTGCGTTCGCTATTGCAGCTCTGCCACGAAGTGAGAGTGCGTGATCAGAACCGACGCCCTCGAGTGCAGCGTCGGTTGAGGCGTCGACCCTGCTGACGAAGAATGAGGCAACGGACGCGAGGCTTGTTGGGTCTGCTGCGCGTTCTGCTCCGCGGATGTATGCCATCGCAACGGCCTCGTAGTCGCTGAGGCTGAACATGAGAGTGGCATTGATGTTCAGACCTGCAGCCGTGAGTTCCTCGATCGCGGGAATTCCAGCCGCGGTTGCAGGCACTTTGACCATCAGATTCGGTCTGTCGACCGCGGACCAGAGTCTCATCGCGTCAGCGATCGTTGCAGAGGTGTCGTGTGCAAGTTCTGGCGACACCTCGAGACTCACGAACCCGTCATGGCCGTCTGATGCGTCATACACGGGGCGGAGGATGTCGGCGGCGGCCGTGATGTCATCGATAGCGAGAGCTTCGAATATCTCCGCTGGTTCCAGCTCTTTGAGAGACGCGATCTGGTCGTCATACAGATTCGAATCCGCAATGGCTTTCTCGAATATCGATGGGTTGCTCGTGACTCCACGGATACCTGTTGCGACGAGGTCATCCAATCCGGAGCCGGTGAGCATGTCCCTTCTGATGAAGTCATACCAAACTGATTGGCCGACCTCGTTCAAATCCTGCAGCTTCGTCAAGTTCTCACCTTTTCGCTTGCCGGCTACGAATCGTCGCGAGCCAGTCGGTTGATTGTGCGCTGTACGTCGTCTCGCATGTCGTCGCGCCCGAGAGCGGTTCGGATCGTTGCGTCGACGAAACCTGTCTTTGATCCGCAGTCGAATCGCTCACCTGTGGAGAGGACGGCGTGGAAGGGCATCGTCCCGATCGATGCCAATAGCGCATCCGTAAGCTGAATTTCACCGCCTGACCCGGTCTCGGTCGATTCGAGGACTCTCATGATCGATGGATCGAGGATGTAGCGCCCGATAACCGCGAGTTTTGAGGGCGCGGTGCCGCGAGCAGGTTTCTCAACGATGTCGTCGACGGCGATGGCGCCGTTCAGGGACGCTCCGGGTGTGATGATCCCGTATTTGTCGGTTTCATCATCGGCAACCTCGTCGACGAGCACGACATTGCCGCCATAGGTTGCGTGCACTTCGAGCATTGTTGAGAGGTCCGGCTTGTCCGTGACAATGAGTTCGTCGGCGAGCAACACTGCGAACGGTTCATCGCCGATGACGTTGCGAGCGCACCAGACTGCGTGCCCGAGGCCAAGTGGATCGATCTGACGTACATAGGTGACCTGCCCTGGCGCGTGACGCAGTTGGTCGAGTTCGGCCGCGACGTCATCTTTTCCGCGGTCCTTGAGCGTTTGCTGCAGTTCGAAATTCACGTCGAAGTAGTCCTCGAGCGCACTGTTGCCACGCCCTGTCACGAAGACCAGATTCTCGATTCCTGCTGCAACGGCTTCATCGACGGCGTATTGGATCAATGGCCGGTCGACGATGGGGAGCAGTACCTTGGGCATTGCCTTTGTTGCGGGTAGGAACCTGGTGCCGAATCCTGCAACGGGGAACACCGCTGTTCTGACCGTCGTCATCGTGATGTGGCAGCTTTCGCGATGCGTTCAGCATGCCCCTTGGCCCTGACGTTGTAGTACGCCTCCTCGATCACCCCTGTGGCATCGATCAGGAATGTGGATCTGATGATTCCCATGTATTCCTTGCCGTAGTTCTTCTTGAGGCCGTACGCACCGTATGCCGTTGCGATCGTGTGGTCGGGGTCAGAGAGCAGATCGAAGGGCAGGCCATATTCGTCCTTGAACCTTGCGAGCTTCTCCGGTTCGTCCGGCGAGACACCAAGAACCTGCACATCGCTTTCGGCCAAAAGTTCGTAGCGATCACTGAAATCGCACGACTCAGTCGTACACCCTGGCGTGAACGCCTTCGGGTAGAAATACATGACGAGTCTGGTGCCCTCGACGTCAGCGTTGGTTCGCTCGACTCCGTTCTGGTCAGTAGCCGTAAACGGCGGCGACTGATCCCCTGATTCCAATCTCATGTGTTCACCTTCTTGTGTCTGCCAAGAGTAACCGCCCACGCACCGAAGTCGGAAGTACGAATCCAGCCATCAAGTTGCACTGTGAACCGTGCACTTCTTCTTCAACCCTCGGTGCGGAGGCGCAGCTGGCCGCAGGCAGCGTCGATGTCCTGGCCCCGGGTGTCTCGCAACGTCACGTTTGCGCCCTCACGTCTGAGCGTTCCGAGGAACCGTCGAATGTGGTCCCGCGATGGGGGGAGGTCTGTGCTCAACGGCGTCGGATTCAAGGCGATGACATTCACGTGGGCCTGGATCTCTCTCGCCACACGCGCCAAACCAACAGCTTCCTCATCCGAGTCGTTCTCCCCGGCAATCAGCGTCCACTCGAGAGAGATTCGTCTCCCCTTCCTCACGTAGTAGTCCTTGGCCGCTGCGACGACATCGTCGATCGGATATCGGTCGTTGATCGGAACGAGCTTCGATCGCTCAGATGGGATCGTTGAGTGGAGACTCACAGCGAGGTTCAGGGGAAGAGGGTCATCGGTGAGTTTCTTCATGCCCGGCACGAATCCAACAGTTGACACGGTAATTGAACGGGCTGAGAGTTCCATCAATCCGGTCATGCGCCGAATCGCCTCGATGGTGTGTGTGTAGTTGGCAAGCGGTTCACCCATGCCCATGAAGACGACGTTCGTTACGCGTGCCGGGCTTCGGGGGAGGGGGTTCTCGGCAAGGTAGGCGTTGGCATACGCCACCTGGGCAACGATCTCTCCCGCATTGAGATGTCGGTCGAATCCGAACTGGCCCGTCGCGCAGAATGTACAGCCCATTGCACAGCCGACCTGGGATGAAATGCAAAGTGTTGTCCTCGTCTGGTACCCCATGAGCACGGTTTCGATGGATGAACCGTCTTCACATTTGAACAGCCATTTCTTTGTCAAACCGCCGTCTGCGGATTGCTCGATCTCGAGGCTGAAGGGCCAGTGACTGCGAGCCACCTGCTGTCGCATCTCGGTTGGGAGGTTCATCATGTCGCCGGAGGACATCACCGGATGGGTGTAGAGCCATTCCACGAGCTGATCCATGCGGTAACCGGGCTCGTTGGGAAATAGTTCACCGAGTTCGCCAGGGGGCGTGACATACACGTCGCCCTACGGCTGTGATTGAGCCGACTGCACCCAGCCTCGAGCGACCGCATCAGAGGTACCAGCAACATCGGCGACATTTTCGGGTGTTGCTGATGCAAGGTCGGAGAAGCTGTGGATCCCCGAGGCGGTGAGCCGGTCGCGGTACACCGGTCCGATTCCCTTGATCAGCGTGAGGTCGTCGGCACCTCCGCCTGAGCGGAACTTCGGCGGAGGCTCCTCATGGATTTCAGGACTCGGGAGCACGCGGTCGCGCAGCGCCCATGCAGCGGCGCCGAGGCCTACTACGACGCCAGCGACTCTGAGAAGGTTCTTTGCAGCTTGATTCATGATGGCCTGAGTCTATCCCGGGTTGCCGCTCTGACATGAACCGTAGAACGCCGTGAAGGAGCCGCCGGATTTCCACGGGTTCCACCACTGCCCAATCGAGTTGCTGTAGTAGTTGGCGAGGTAGGCACCGGCGGCGATGTTGGCTGCACCGTTGAAGGGCGTGGCGACGAGGCCATTTCCATCGACGAAGCCTGCACCCTTTGCTCTGCCGACCCAGTACTTGCTGAGATGCTGCATGAGGCCCTCAGCGGAAGAGCTCGAGTTGAACGCTCGTGGGTCTCCCTTGGATTCACGTTGGATAATGCCCAGAGCACAGTCAACTCTGTCGGCTGGCCAATATTTCTCGACGGTTGAGCGCCAGTTTTCGACGTTCCGAATTCCACCTGAGTCGGCAGGCCAGTTGGGTGACCACTTGGATGTGGGCGCCTTCGTCGTCGTAGGAGTATTCGATGGAGCCTTTGTCGTCGTTGGCGTGTGCGCGTGCGCGTCGGTGGTGGTCGTGGTGGTGGTGGCGGCCGCCACCTCGGGTTCGTCGTAGTAGACCACGATGCGCGTGCTCGCTGTGTTCCCCGCTTCGTCGGTTGCCGTGAACGACGCACCGTTGGCACCATCTTGTACTACAAGGCTCATCTCCCATTCGCCGTTCTCGGCCATCTCGGCCTCAAAGGGTCCGGAGGTCACGACGGCGTTGCGCTCAGATGTTCCAAAGAACGTGACGATCCTCTTGGTGACGGTGTGGCCGTCCTTGTGAGAGGTGACCTTGATAGGAGGAGGCGTGGTGTCTCGTGGAACTGTTGTGGCGGCGGCTGTCTCGGGTGGGGACGTCGCTTCGGTCGTGGGTTCATCTTCTTCATCGACAGACGCCTCCGCAGCCTCAGGAGCGGGTTCGACGTCAGCGGCTGTGGTCGATGTCTCAGTTGTGGTCCTGGTAGTTGCTACACGGGTATCGGAGTCCGCGATGCGCAAGGCAAGAACCGCAGAGGCAACTCGTGCTGAGGCGACTGATGACGTGTCGATGGTGATCGGTTCTCCGGAACTGTCCTTGGGAGATGACGCAGATGGTGAGAACGCGGCAAAGCCAATCACAGCGACGAGGGCGATGATGAGGAGGCTTGCATATGCGATTGGAATTCGAGGTCTCACGTGTCTCCGCGGATCTCGCTGATACTTTCCGCCCAGCGGACACACAGGGATGTGTGCCGAAAGGAGTCGATGCAGCATTCAACGCGCGCTGCTATCGACGTTATGTCCTGAGGTTATATCGGGTTGTAGCGTAGAGCAACCCCGATGGTGGAATTATCTTCCAATCCGAGTCGTTGTGAGGGCCGCCGAGGTGGTGATTCGCGGGTCGGCAGATCCCTTCATTTCGCGGCCGGTATCGATCGCGGACACGGGACCCCACCCTTGTCCGTAGGGACCGACCACTTCAACGACATGACCGCGTTCCCTGAGTCCCTCGATCGTCGACGGAGCAGTTCGCGATTCGTACTCGATCACGCTGTCCGTACCCGGTAAGGGTTGTGACATGCTCCATCTCGGCAGAGCCTGTGAGTCATCGGTGCAGTTGTGGGCTTGGTAGAACGACGCTGCGAACTGAGCGAGGTACTGAGGCTGTTGATCCCCACCACGTGTTCCGAGCAGAAGATCAAGGCTGGAGCCATTCGTCCATAGTGTTGGTGAGAGCGTGTGGAGCGGCCGCTTCTGAGGAGCGAATTCGTTCTGATGTCCTGGTATGAGGTTGAACCCAGCTCCGCGATTGTGGAGGAACACTCCTGTCGCTCGTGCGGATCTCCCCGAGCCTATTCCCCAGAAGTTGGATTGGATGAGAGAGATTCCCATCCCTTTCGCGTCGCGAACTGTCATGTAGGCCGTGCCGCCAGGCGACCGGCGCGGCATCGGCCAGCGACCTGCCCTGCTCGGGTTGATCGTTGCTACGCGCTCGGCGAGACGATCATCAGCAAGAAGGTCCTCATCCGATACGAGCGTGCGATCAGGATCGACAGCTATGTCCTCACGCTCCCAGGCCACCGAGCGATAGGACTCGATGAGAAGATGTTGATACAGGGGGTCATTGGGATCGTCAGGTGGATCCAGCATCTCGAAGATCTTGAGCGTGGCAAGGGTCAGATATCCCTGGCTATTTGGCGGCACGGTCCATGCACTTCGATTGAACACCGTCGTTGTCAGAGGGGTGACCCAGTCAGCCTGCGGACGCTCCAGGTCCTCCTCTGTAATAGCGCCATCGGTCGCCTCCGTGATGGCCGCACCGACGGAGCCTCCGTAGAAGGCAGATCGGCCATCGTCAGCGATTGCTTCGAGCGTATCGCCGAAGCCAGGTCTTCGCATTGTTGTTCCTGTGCGAGCGGCCTGCCCATCTCGATAGAAGGGCTTCGAGGAGGGTTGGTCAGCGATCAGATCCCGAGTTCGCGTGAGAGAGCTCGCAAGTTCACTCGAGACGGGGAATCCGTCGCGGGCGATCTCGATTGCCGGTTCGAGAAGGCGGGAGAGCGGGAGACTTCCGTATCTCGCCACCAGTGCCTCCCACCCATCAACACATCCGGGCACGGTGATCGACCATTTGCTTCGCATCGGTATTGCACCGAGTCCTGAATCACGCATGTCGTCGCTTGTCACGCCTGACCCAGCCCGACCGGACGCGTTGAGAACTGAAGGGATGGTGTCGCCCGGACTGTGCACCAACGCAAAGAGGTCCCCACCGGGACCACATGTGTCTGGGAGAACCACGCCGAGCACAGCGTT
>JAMBLH010000291.1 GCA_023336875.1 Actinomycetes bacterium | reverse complement strand
GTCCCATTCGCGGACCGTTCATCGACGGCTACATCGAATGTGTTGGCGCCGGTCCATCCGGCGCCGCCACGAGTGAGGACAACAACGCCGAACTGGCGGTCGTCTGGTGCGTCATCAGTTGATACGACCACATTGATTGTTTCCTCGGCCGTAGCTCCAAGCGAGAGCGCCTTGACAATTCGTGCTCCCGAGAGTTCCGAGATGTCTGCCTGGGATGCAGCAGCACCAACACCAGGAACGAGAACTGGCACCACTGAGACTTCGAACCCGACACAGCTGGCGACTGCGACACCCACCTCTCCTGTTCCCTCATCTACGGCAACGACTGACCAAGTGGCGTCCGCTGGCTGTACCCCGGTCGCGAATGTGGCCGCCGTTGCTGCAAGCAACACAATCAGGCTTCGAATCATCATCCCGGTCACCCTTCTCCTACGTGATCGGCCGTTGGATCGGTGGACGTGTCGTGCATGGACCACGGTTGGAAAAGTCCAGCCGATTCTGGCTAAAAGGCTGGCACCTCCACTATCTTCGTCGATCAAGATAGTCAACGATCGACAGAATTGGGGTATCAGATGTCCAAAGAAGCCAAGCTTATGAAAGCGGTCATCGAAGCGACCGGTGACAACAGCATTTCCGATGTTGCAGAGTTCCAGCCGAAGGGAACCGCGGCAGCCACAGGTGCCGGAGCCGCAGCAGGTTCGCTCGCTGGCGGCTCTGTGACAGACAGTAATTGGGGTTCCGCGTTCGGCACTGCTGGAGGAGCCGCGGCCGGTAAAGCACTTCTCGGGATCGGGAAGGAACTCCCGCCACGGATCTGTGTTGCCGTGTCACCCAGCGAGGTCTATCTCCTTGGGATGAAGGCATATGGTTATCACGTCGACCCGATCGCCAAGATCGATCGAGACAAGCTCGGCGTGGAAGTGCATCAGCGGATGACCGTGCGCACTGTGGTGCTGGAGGACATTGAGACCGGACACAAGTTTCCGCTTGAGGCACCGAGGCTCAACTTCTATCACGCCAAGGCAATGGTCGAACTGCTGATGATGAGTGACGAGCACCAGGAAGAAGACCTTGAGGACGAGGAGATCGAGGAAGTCGTGGCCGAGAGTTGATTTCTCTCAACCGAATCGGTAGCCAACCGACCTTACGGTGATGATCCACGATGATCGTTCCTCTCCGAGCTTCGCGCGGAGGCGCCGAACGTGGACGTCGACGGTTCTTGAGCCGCCGAAGTAGTCGTAACCCCACACCTTGGAGAGGATCTGCTCACGGCTCCACACACGATTGGGGTGTTCAACCAGGAATCGCAGCAACTCGTACTCCATATACGTCAGATCCACGGGGGTTCCTGCGAGACATGCCTGATAGGTGGCTGTGTTGAGCTCAAGGTCTTCGTGACGAAGGACAGGGTCGTCAGTCGCCTCCACTTCAACGACGCCCAACCGAGACAGCCTGATGCGCAGCTCCACTTGGTCTACGGGGGTCAGGAGGAAGTCATCGAAGCCGACTTTGTCGCCGAGGTCAGTCGTCATCGTGCGGTCTACCACGATGAGTACAGCAAGGTCGTACTCATCTCGGAGCTTTCCAGCCACCGCGATCGCCAAGTCGGGGTTGTCGCCGAGCTCAACAACCGCCGCGCCCCAGCCGATACCTGGTTCCTTTCGACCTGCATCGGCAACGTCGTTGATGGGGACAGGTTGGTGCCCTGCGCCTATCAAAGCTGCTGTTAGAGAGCCAGATGGGGCTTCGGGGTAGACGGCCAGATACATCAGAGCACCGGGAGGTATTCCCTGAGCTCATAGGCCGACACGTGCTGCTCATAGTCCGCCCACTCACGTTTCTTGTTCTTCAGGAACCATTCGAACACATGATCCCCGAGCGCATCCCGCACAAGTT
>JAMBLH010000290.1 GCA_023336875.1 Actinomycetes bacterium | reverse complement strand
GTCACAATGCCGCTGGGAAGAGTCGTCATGGGCCTGTCGTGTTGGGGTGGCCACTCTAGGAGCGACGCGGCGTCCCTGCTGTGCAACATGACCAGGCGAGCCGTGCAGCGGCAGCGCCTGGCAACAAACATATCATTCGCTACATTGGATGTAGCATGCGATACAGTATCTAGGACTGGACCGAACAATCAGGGAGTACGCGCTATGGGAAACTCGCAAGAAATCTCGCCAGAGTTTGGATTCACGTCGAACTATGTCGACGTGCTTGGATCGAAGATGCACTATGTCGACGTTGGGGAGGGAGACCCGATCCTGTTTCTCCACGGCAACCCGACGTCGTCCTATCTGTGGAGAAACGTCATTCCGTATCTCAGTGGGCAGGCGCGATGCATCGCTCCGGACCTTATCGGCATGGGAAAGTCCGACCATCCAGATATTCCGTACCGTTATGACGACCAGTACAGGTATCTGTGCGGTTTCATCGACGCTCTCGGTATCGACTCCAATGTGACACTGGTGCTCCACGACTGGGGATCAGGTCTTGGCTTCCGGTGGGCACACGAGCATGAGGGCAGTGTGAAAGGCATCGCCTTCATGGAGGCAATGATTCGACCGTATAGTTGGGACCGCTTCCCCACCGATGCTCGTGTGGCCATTCGAATGATGCGCACTCCCGGGCTTGGATGGTCGATGGCGAGCGTCGGCAATATTTTCATAAAGAAGTTGTTGCCCGATTATGTCCATCGCGACCTCGACCCTGCCGCCCGCGAGTACTACGCGTCCGCCTTTCCAACGGTCGCGAGCCGAAAGGCAGTTCGTCAGTGGCCGAGGGAGATTCCCATCGATGGAAAGCCAGCGGACAACGCGGTGACCATTGGGGGGTATTCGGAGTGGCTCACGCGTACCCAACTGCCCAAGATCCTCTTCTACGCAAATTCGGGGGTTGCCATCACCGCGGCGGACGTCGAGTGGTGTCGTGAGAACATGGCGAATCTTGAAACCGTCGACATCGGCGATGGGATTCACTTTGTCCAGGAGGACAACCCGGATACCATCGGCGCGGGGCTATCCAACTGGTACGCGTCTCTCTGAGATTGGTTTCCGATGACTGAAGTGGCCCCGAGTCCGCCAAAAGATCGCCTCCTGACGTCTGGTGCGCACCTCATGGCCGAGCGAGGCTTCGATGGCGTTTCGGTTCGAGAGATCTGTGCCGATGCTGGCACGAGCAACAACATGGTGCATCACTACTTCGGTACCAAACAAGGGCTGCTCGACGCGATCGTTGACGAGTTCAGCACCGAAGTGTTTGCGATCCCGATGCGGCTTATGGACAAGGAACCGAGATCCAAGGAAGAGTTTCTGTCGATCATCGAACTGCTATTCGAAACAACACTGGAAGCCTTCATTGAGCATCGATCGGTCATGATGGTGGTGGTTCGGGAGCAAGCCGACCCAGCGGCGCTGCCGCAGTACATGAAGCATGTCGCCGCCTTTCTCGAACAAGCCAAAGCGCGCGGCTACGTTCGCGGCGAGGTGGACACGGACATGATCACGGGCTTCTTCCTCGATCGAATCCTCAACCAGGTCCAGTTCGCTCCCTGGATACAGAGGGTCTACGGCACAGATCTGCTCTCGGATCCCGGATACAGGCAACAGTGGTGCGAATCCAACCTTGATGTCCTTCTGAACGGGATCGCGTCCTAATACCGAGCAGGGCTACCTCGCAGTGTTCTCGCCGGCAAGAGGTGGTGTCGAAACGTAGGCTTCTGGTGTTGGTTTCACGGGACGGTCGAACCACAGGGGCCGACGGAGGTTGCCCGGGCCCGGCCCAGGCTTCGTCTTGGCCATCCACTCCTTGTAGATCTCGTGGCTCTTGTTGGTGTCGACAACGACGTCACCGTATCGGTCGCCCGGTTCTGGTTTCACGAGCTTCACGCGTTGGTGCCAGGCGTGCATACCTGAGATGGGGTCGGGATGGACGGGGAACGCGAGGTTCTGGTTCACGCCCGGGTCCTTCCACCAGATGCGCTCGGAGTCGGGGTCGTCAGAGGTGAACGGCTCGATGCCTCCAAGTTGCCGCAGACGCCACTTGCCATCTCCCAACTGCTCGACATTGACGAGCCCAGACGACCATCGCTCGTTCCCCTTCTGTTCGTTCTGGCGCCACCTCCCCAGATGGTGCGACGCTGCCACCACGCCCGGCCTGATGCCTTCCGTCGCCCATACGCGCATGATGAAGTGTCCGGAATCTGTCTCGATGCGAACCATGTCAGTGGTCTCGAACCCAAGTGCCGCTGCGTCCGTGGCGTTCATCCACAGCGGGTGACCGTGGCTGATCTCATAGAGGTACTTGGCGTTTCCTGACCGCGTATGGATCAGAGTCGGGAGACGGAATATCGGGAGCAGGATGCGCTCCGAGCCGTCCATGTCCATGTCGCGCCAGTACACATGCGTCTTCTGGTATCCGGGGATCGTCTCGTCGTGCCAACCCCAGTCATCCATCGTCTTGGAGTAGAACTCGAGCTTCTTCGAAGGTGTCTTGAACCCCTGTCGCATCGTGCCGTCGATGTCAACGCCGCCTTCGAGCACCGGTGTCTCGTTGACCTGGTAGACATCTCGTTCGACCTCGACAGCACCGTACTTGCGCATGTAGCCGAGTGGCGTCAGGCCCTCAGCGGCAGCTTTGTCGGGGAGACCTGGCACAGAGTTGTCGAACATCCATCCGTAGTACTCATCGACCGAAATCGGACGACTTGGATCGTTTGGAGACTCGAACCACTTCTTGATGCCGAGCGAACCATCGGGGTCAACCTTCCATGACAGGTCGATCCAGAACTCCGTCTCCTCCCACACCTCGCCGGGGTTTGTCTCATAGGTTCGTTCGATCGTCTGTCCATCACGCTCTGCTGCGACCCGCAGCACCGGTTGACGAAAGCCAAGCCACTTGGCTGCATGGGTCTCATACGAGTGAGTGTCGTGTCGCTCCGCGGCAACGCCCATGGGAAGGATGTAGTCGGCGTACCAGGCAGTCTCTGACCAAGTGGGAGTGAGCGCAACATGGAGCCCGATCTTGTCCTCATCGGTGAGGACCTCGAGCCATGAGAAGCCGTCTGGGTTTGTCCAAATCGGGTTGTAGACCCGAGTGAAGTAGACATCAACCTTTCCGCGCCCCTCCTTCAGGAAGTGCGGCAGCAGGATGGACATCTCGTG
>JAMBLH010000289.1 GCA_023336875.1 Actinomycetes bacterium | reverse complement strand
CTAGGAGTCCTCGGAACGATGCCACCGGGGTCCTGCCGATCGATAACCCCTGCGCAGCAACTCCCCCATGGTTGCAGAATTTCGTCGAAGCAGCGCATCGGCATTGGCCGCTGAGACGTTCTCCACCGAGTCAACGTCGAGAGCCGCGCTGAACGTATGGTCGTACTCCTGTAGGAGTTCGTCGTCGGTGAGTATCGGGACAGGGAGCTCATGGATTGCTCTGCTGTTCATGTGTTGGTCTCCCACGTGAGGCGATATGTCCTTCGTCGGCGCCCGCGGTCCTCTCCTTGAGGACATCACTGGGTCGTCAAGGTGCTCACACCCTGACTATTGACACTGGTACAGTCTGTGAGTTCTCAGGAAGGCACATATCCAGGGCCACCTCGTTATCGCAGACATATCGGGCTACACGCAATTCCTCACGGAGAGCGAACTCGAGCACGCGAACGGAATCCTTGCTGACCTCCTGAATTCCATAGTCGGTGCAACGCAGGCACCCCTTGCGGTATCGAGCATCGAGGGTGACGCGATCTTCATGTACGGTGAGATGGCTGACGACATGGCCGGTCAGACCATATTGGAGTCCGTTGAGCTCCTGTACTGCGCATTCGCATCAGCCCTTGAGAACATGGTCCTCAACACGACATGCCAGTGCAATGCATGTGTGAACATCAATTCCCTCGGCCTCAAGATCGTGATGCACTGCGGGGAGTATGCATCCACCACTGTGGGCAATATGACAACGCTTTCGGGTCCGGACGTCATCGCAGTACATCGTCTCTTGAAGAATAGGGTTGTGGATGACACCGGAATTGCCGATTATCTACTGGTGACCCAGGCCTGTGTCGATGATCTCGGTGTCGAGACGATCGTGAATTCGTGGACACCCCACAGCGAGGAGTACGAGCACATCGGCCGAATGGACTGTTATGTCTCGTCACTTCGGGACGTCTTTGAGTTTCAACAACGTCAGACCGAGATCAAGGTGCTCCAGTCGGACGCCTGGGTGGAAGCAAGATTCCAATCAACCGCGCCCCCCGCTGTCGTGTGGGACCACATCATCGATCCCCGCAAGCGGATGAAATGGCTCAACGCCTATGGCATGGATGTGCGTGAGCCAACGCAAGGGCGAGTTGCGCCGGGTACAGAATTCCATTGCGCCCACGGTGATAACGAACTTGTCATCTTCACGATCCTCGACATGCGGCCCTACGAGTACACAACGGTGATCATGCAGTTCACCGAGGAGTCGATCGTCAGGTACACGAGCTATCTGATTCCGAGCGGAAGTGGAACCCGAATTCTGCACTGCGCAGAGGCTCCAACGACCATCGCTGGTGATCCGGCTCCCGAGTTCTCGGGACCTGAGTACCTCGATGGGTACTCCGAGATGATCGAGGGGGCTTTCGGTGCACTGACGCAGCTCACGAACGATGTTGCGGAAATCCATGCGAGCACCGACTCACGTTGAGCTGGCTCAGAGGCGAGGTCTACCGAGTCGATCTCTCTCCTCATCCATGCGGTCGAGTTCTTCGCGCCCTGTGTATACGATCGTGGGATCGATCGAGAAATCAAGATCGGAATTCCTGTCGTCATAGTCGACAGAATTTAGGATCACCTTCATGGCGTTGAGGCGCGCCTTCGGCTTGTCGTTTGAGCGGATGATCGTCCATTCAGCCGAACCAGTCGAGGTGCGTTCGAGCATGCGGTGCTTCATCTCTGTGAAGTCGTCCCAGTACTCCTGTGCCTGTACGTCGATCTCTGAGAGCTTCCACTGTCGCAACGCATCGTTCTTTCGGCGAGAGAACCTTTTCTCCTGCGTTGTCTTGTCGACGGAGAAATAGAGCTTTACCAGGACCGTCCCCTGGCGAACAAGATCCTTCTCGAACCCTGTGACACCGCGGATAAAATTCCGATACTCCTTCTTGGTGCAGAACCCGAACACCGGTTCGACGAGAGCGCGGTTGTACCAGGAACGGTCAAAGAGCACCATCTCTCCCCCTGCGGGAAACCGCTCCACATATCGTTGGAAATACCACTGCGTCCTCTGCTGCTTGGTCGGCTTCCCAAGGGCCACGACCTGATACCGCTTCTCGTTCATGAATCTGGCGATTCTGCGGATCGTACCGCCCTTGCCTGACGCGTCCCTTCCTTCGAAGAGAACGATCATCGGTATTGCGTTCTCTTCGAGATAGCGCTGGAGCTTCAGCAGTTCGATCTGGAAGGGTTTGAGCGAGATGTCCTTTTCGGCATCTGCCCGGAACTTCACAAGTTCGCCCTCAAGCTCGACCAAGCGGACTTTGAGCACGTCGGCATCCTCAGTTGTATTGATATATGAGTCAATGTCGGTCATGCGCGCTCCTACCTGCGAATGCGGCGATTCTACCGCATTGGGGCACCGTTTGGTGGAGAGATTCTCACGGTGCGCCGTGCGTGAGCTGGGTATGGTTTGGGGATGATGGACGACGAAGATCGCTTGTTGTGAGAGCTGCTGTGTACACGTCGTTCGGAGGCGAAATCGACATCGTCGATGTGCCAGATCCCACGCCTCCACAAGGTGGCGTGGTGCTCGCCGTTGGGGCCAACGGCATCTGTCGCAGCGATTGGCACGCATGGATGGGCCACGATCACACCGTTGCCCTCCCCCACGTTCCCGGCCACGAGATGGCAGGAACCATCGTTGCCAAGACCCCAGATGTAGGTGACTTCGAGGTTGGTGAGCGCGTCACCGTCCCGTTCGCCCTTGGATGCGGTAGCTGTCCACAGTGCCGCTTGGGCAATCAGCAGATATGTGACAACGACTACCAGCCCGGATTCTCTGGCTGGGGGTCATTTGCTGAGTTCGTTGCCGTGCCCTACGCCGCGCACAACCTCGTGCGGATCCCGGACGAGATGACAGTCGAATCCGCAGCAGGGCTCGGCTGCCGTTTCGCAACAGCGTATCGAGCGGTCGTCGACAAGGGAGCGGTGACGAGTGGGACATCGGTTGCCATCTGGGGATGCGGCGGAGTGGGGTTGTCTGCGGTACTGATCGCTTCTGCGTTGGGGGCCGAAGTGGTTGCGATAGACGTGGACGACAGGGCATTGGAGCTCGCCGTGCGGTTCGGCGCGACACATGTTGTCCGATCCGGCCCGACCACCGATGCAGTGGAATCCGTTGGAGATCTTCTCAAAGGCGGCGCCGAGGTATCGATCGACGCACTCGGCTCGAGTGAGACCGCGGTCTCGTCGATCAGATGCCTTGCCAAGCACGGTAGACACATCCAGGTCGGACTGATGATCGGGGAGACGACAGATCCGTTGATACCAATGTGGCTCCTTCACGCCAAGGAGATCGAGCTGTATGGCGTCCACGGGATGCCAGCGTGGCAGTATCCGTCGATGCTTGAGATGATCGCGTCGGGCCGTGTTGCGCCGGATACGCTTGTGGGAACCACGCTGAATCTGGAGCAGGGAGCTCAGCATCTGATGTCCATGGGCAGCTTCCCTGGTAACGGATTCGTTGTCATCAACAGCTTCAGCCACGATCCAAAGTGATGAATTGGTGTGGCCTCACCACGTAGGATCAGATGATGGAACGTAGATCTCCCACGGTGCTGGTTGCTCGACGCGTGGTTCCAGGGAAGGAGGGGCTGTTCGCGGAGTGGATGACGCGAATCACGCACGCTGCCCAGGAGGCAGAGGGCCATGTTGCCTCCGACGTGCAGCGACCGGACTCAGCTCATCCGGATGAGTGGATGATTGTGTACCGATTCGAGGACGCGGATTCTCTCGATGTGTGGCTGGAATCCGATATCAGAATGCAACTCCTCAAAGAAGGAGCGAATCTGATTCTCGGTGAGCCGAGGGTCCAGATATTTGCCGCTCCCGAAGCGGATCCGGGTATCCGGATGGTTACGTCGTATCTCCTGAAGGATGGCGGGGCGTCCGTGCACCGCGCTGTACATGATGATGTGATGGCCGAGCTCGAGAACTATCCCGGTTTCCGGCAGAGAGAGATCCTCGATGCGGTTCCTGGCGTTCAGAACGAGACTGTTGTCATCCTCACTTTCGATGATGATCCGAGCCTGAGGAGATGGCTTGAGTCCGATGAGCGGAGACAGCTCCTTGGTCGACTTGATCCTCACATCGAGGGCACCTACACCACGAACGTTCTTGGTGGATTTGCAGGGTGGTTCACGTTCGATGGCTCGAACGAACCACCACGGTGGAAGCAGGCGCTCGTTGTCTTGATAGCGCTGTTCCCCATCGCGCTGCTCATTACCTTCGTTCGATCCCGGCTGTGGCCGGACGCACCGATGGTGCCAGCCGTGTTCGTCGGCAACGTCATCGGTATCTCACTTCTCACGTGGTTGGTCATGCCTCCCCTGACCCGCCGCCTCTCCGGCTGGCTGAGTCGCTGAGAGAAACACCATCTGG
>JAMBLH010000288.1 GCA_023336875.1 Actinomycetes bacterium | reverse complement strand
TTCCTGTCGGCTGATGCATTCGGAGTCCTTCCTCCGATCACGCGGTTGACCAAGGAACAGGCGATGTTCTACTTCATGTCAGGCTACACCGCAAAGCTTGCCGGTACCGAGCGCGGCGTGACTGAGCCGGCTGCGACGTTCTCTCCATGTTTCGGCGCACCGTTCCTTCCGCTGCCGCCGTCGTACTACGCAGATGTGCTCGCAGAGAAGATCGACGAGTTTGACCCCGGGCTGTGGATGATCAACACCGGCTGGACTGCTGGCCCCTATGGCCACGGCTATCGGATCCGTATCCCACACACCAGGGCGATGCTCAACGCCGCTCTCGCGGGTGATCTGGATGATGTCGAGTTCGTCGAGGATCCGATCTTCGGACTCTCGGTGCCAACGGCGATCGAAGGTGTTCCCAGCGAGATCTTGCTGCCCCGCGGTACGTGGGACAACCCTGAGGCGTATGACGCACAGGCCAAGCGGCTCGCAGGCATGTTCGAGAAGAACTTCAAGCAGTACTCGGCTGGTGTGAGCCAGGCAGTGATCGACGCTGGGCCCAATGGCTGACAATCTGACGACAACCACGTGAGATGGACGGGGTCCGAAATGGCCCCGTCTTACGCGTGTGACTCCATGAGATACCTGTCGACAGACTCAGCACATTGCCTGCCTTCACGTATCGCCCACACCACGAGTGATTGGCCCCTACGTGTGTCACCCGCTGCAAAGACACCAGCCACACTCGTGTGGTAGTTGTCCGTATCGGCCGAGACGTTGCCCCGTGCGTCGAGTGCGACTCCGAGTTGAGAGAGAAGCCCATCGTGAACGGGGCTGGTGAAACCTGTGGCCAGCAGCACGAGGTCGGCCTGTAACTCGAACTCCGTTCCGTGGATTTCCTCCATCTCCCAGCGCCCTTCGACCTGGGTCCATCCGACGTCGATGCCATGAAGTGCGGTGACGTGACCACCCTTCCCTGCCAGAGACGTGGTTGCAACTGACCACAGCCGTTCGCAACCTTCGTCATGGGACGTTGACGTGCGAAGTTTCGTCGGCCAATCAGGCCACGTGTTCAGTTTGTCCGGTATTTCTGGCGGCTTCGGGAGCAGCTCGAGTTGTGTCACAGAGGCAGCACCCTGTCGAATTGCGGTGCCGACGCAGTCGGACCCTGTGTCGCCACCTCCGATAACGACAACATGCTTCCCCTCAGCTGTGATCGGTTCGATATCGCCGATGGATTCATCCCCAACTCTCCGGTTCTGCTGCGTGAGGTACTCCATGGCGAAGTGGACACCGCCGAGGTCTCTGCCGGGAACCGAAAGGTCGCGGGGGATCTCGCACCCGGTTGCGAGGACCACGGCGTCGTACTTGTCAACCAGCCGCTCTATCGGCAGGTTGACGCCGACGTGGCTGTTCACCCGGAATTCGACCCCCTCAGCCTGCATCTGGGCCATCCGCCTGTCGATAACCGACTTGTCGAGTTTGAAGTCAGGGATGCCGTAGCGCAGCAGGCCTCCGATCCTGGAATTCTTCTCGAACACGGACACCTGGTGCCCAGCGCGAGCGAGCTGCTGAGCAGTGGCGAGGCCCGCGGGTCCTGAGCCAACGATCGCTACCCGTTTATCCGTGTGGTGAGGTGCGATCTCGGGTTCGATCCACCGATTCTGCCATGCTTTCTCGATGATGGAGTACTCGATGGTCTTGATGGTGACCGGTGAGTCCATGAGGTTGAGTGTGCACGCCTCCTCACAGGGAGCAGGACAGATGCGCCCGGTGAACTCTGGGAAGTTGTTCGTCTCGTGCAGAACTTCTATGGCTTCTAACCAACGTCCGTGATACACGAGGTCGTTCCAGTCAGGGATGATGTTGTCGACAGGGCAGCCGGAGTGACAGTACGGGATGCCGCAGTCGATGCATCGCGACCCTTGAGCAGACACGGACTCATCAGCGAGCGGAATCGAGAACTCCCTGTAGTTCTTCGTCCTCTCCTCAACGGACTGATAGATCCGGTCGTTGCGATCGGTCTCCTGGAACCCTGTTGGTGAACCCATCAGGCGCTCCCCTGGGTGAGTGCCCTGCGGTACTCGATGGGCACGACCTTGTAGAAGCGCGGCAGGTAGTCGTCGAGGTTTTCGAGGATCTCTATCGCGCGAGAACTGTTCGTCAACCGTGCATGGCGTGCGATGAGGGTCGTGAGGCGCCAGACATCGTGATGGAACGGGTCGGCAAGCAGTTCTGCAGATGTCGGATCATCGGACATACCACGAGGCGAGCCGTCGTCGGGGCCGATGCGCTCGATCTCGACCATCTCGTGATTCACCCGTTGGTCGAAGTCCGCAGCATCGTCGATGACATAAGCGATTCCACCACTCATGCCAGCGCCGAAGTTCCGTCCTGCTTTGCCGATGACGACGACACATCCTCCGGTCATGTACTCACAACCGTGATCTCCCACGCGTTCCACTACCGCAATGGCACCGGAGTTTCGCACGGCGAAACGTTCACCCGCACCACCGTTGAAGTAGCAATCTCCCTCGATCGCTCCATAGAGAACCGTATTGCCGATGATCACGTTCTCTCTCGGAATCGTCGGTCCCTCAGGTTCGGCTTCGATGATGATGCGTCCGCCCGAGAGCCCCTTGCCGACGTAATCGTTGGCGTCGCCTTCGAGATGCAGGGTGATGCCGTGTGCGAGCCAAGCACCGAAGCTCTGGCCAGCGGTCCCCGCGAGGTTGATGGTGATCGTCCCGTCGGGAAGGCCCCCATGCCCGTACCTGCGGGCAACTTCGCCAGACAGCATGGCGCCAACAGCGAGGTTGGTGTTGTTGACCGCTGCATCGATCTCAACAGGCTCACCGGAATCGAGGGCAGGTGCCGCCTTGGCGATGAACATGTTATCGAGCGCGCGATCGAGAGTGTGTGGCTGCAGTTCCGTGTTACTGATCGCTATACCTCGCCCCGGGGTGGGCTTGTACAGCACCCTTGAGAAGTCGAGGCCCTGGGCCTTCCACTGTGCGATGGCCTCGCGTACTTCTAAACGGTCGCTCTGCCCGATCATCTCAGCGTACGTCCTGAAACCCAACCGCGCCATGATCTGTCGGGTCTCGCGTGCAATGAACATGAAGAAGTTGACAACATGTTCCGGTTGTCCTGGGAACAGCTTGCGCAGTTCAGGATCCTGGGTGGCGACACCAACGGGGCAGGTGTTGAGGTGGCACTTCCTCGTCATGATGCACCCTTGGGAGATGAGCGCGGCCGTGCCGAAGCCGACCTCATCTGCACCGAGGAGTGCAGCGACGACGACGTCGCGCCCGGTGCGGATTCCACCGTCGGTTTGCACAGCGATCCTGCCGCGCAGACCGTTCGCTACGAGCGTCTGCTGCGTTTCTGCAAGTCCGATCTCCCAGTGCGAGCCGGCCTGCATCACAGAGGTCAACGGACTCGCGCCCGTGCCTCCATCGTTGCCAGAGATGAGGACATGGTCCGCGTGCGCCTTGGCGACTCCTGCTGCGATCGTGCCGACTCCGACCTCAGAGACGAGTTTCACGCTGATTCGGGCCTGCGGGTTGACGTTCTTGAGATCGAGGATCAGTTGCTTGAGATCCTCGATGGAGTA